>JASHQD010000027.1 GCA_030037755.1 Terriglobia bacterium | reverse complement strand
CAGAGCAGGTCGCGCCTTCCACTAGCTAGATGAAGCTCCGCGGTCAGCGTTCGGCAACCCTTAGGCGGGCTTGGAATGCGGTTTCAGAAGACTCGGCTGATCCGGCGAGCAGGCTATGGAGTCGGCAGACCCAGCTTGTGCTCCAGCGCCTGGAAGCGCGGGTCGGTTCGCAACGGATCGTAGTAAGGGTCGGCCTTGAGATAGATAACGTTAGGGGCGTGCTGCTGATAGCTCTTCTCAAGGGCGTCCATCGCCTTATCCTTCTGCCCGAGAATCAGGTAGGATGTGGCCAGGCGTTCCGGGACGCTTCGGCTGTCACGGCCGACCGCTTGAAACTCGCTGAGCATGGTGCGAATGAACGCGGAGTAGTCGCCCTTTTGATAGGCGTCGAGCATGGCTTGTCCCCAATCGCGGTCCCAATCGGCACTCGGTGTGGCGTACTCGAGAGACGTGAAGTGGGCGGTCTCCCGAACCTCCTCGGGAATCATGTTGGCCTCGTGATAGGCGTCGGCGAGATACCAATGCGGAGGCAGGAACGACGGATCCATGTCGATGGTTTTCTTGCAAGTCTCGATCGCGATCGGATACTGGCGCGCGAAGTAATAGGCGAGACCAAGGTCGGCATTCACAATGAGGTTGGTGGGGTCGAGCTGCTGCGCCATCTTCAGCTCGGAAATCGCGTCGAGGTAGCGCCCCTGCGGATCGAGATAGAGGTTTCCATACCAGTGGTGGGCATGGGCATAATTCGGATTCAGGTCGAGCGCCCGCTTGAACTCGTTTTCCGCTCCCTGGAAGTCGTAGTAGTAAAAAACCCGGATGCCGGCGAGCGCTGTATGGCCTTCAGCCGCCGAGTCGTCGAGAGCGATCGCCTTGCGGGCGGCCACTTCGGCCCTGGGAACGTCCTGCTGGTACGACGTGGGGTAGGTCAGGCCGTCCAGCATGTAGCTCTCGGCCAGAGCGGCGTATGCGGCGGCGTAGTTCGGATCCTCCTGGATGGCCTGGCTGAAATACTTGATGCTCTCCTCGAGGCCGCGTGGATCGCGCCGGTTCCAGAAATAGAGGCCCTTGAGATAATCGTCGTACGCTTCCGGATTCGCTGCCTGATAAAAGCCCGTGCCGCCGCCCGGATGGCGGTCCAGGTTGATGCGGATCTTTCCGGCGATCGACTGCGCGACGTCGCGCTGTACGGCCAGAATATCCTTTACTTGCCTCTCGTAATTCTGCGCCCAGATATGGGTCTGATCGCTCACCTGGATGAGCTGAGCCGAGATGCGCGCCGTGTTGCCTTCGCGCCGAACACTGCCCTCAAGCACGTAACCTACGCCCAGCTCACGCCCAATCTGACCAATGTCCTCCTTAGTTTGCTTGTACTTCATCGCCGACGTGCGGGCGATCACTCCCAGGGCCTGCGGATTCAAACGGCCAAGGTCGGTGATCATCTCTTCGGTCAGCCCGTCGGCAAAGTAGTCCTGGGAGGGATCGCCGCTGAGGTTCGCAAAGGGCAGGACCGCCAGCATAATGCGGCCGCGTGTGTTTGCAGGCGATGGCGTGGGACGCAACCGCCAAACCACAAAGGCAGCAGCCAGGACGATCAGGATTGCCGATGCCGCCCAGATCAATTCGCTGCGGCCCGAACGGGCAGGCAAAGCAGCCTGTGCCTCAACGGCCGAATCGGGTACTTTCGGCGGAGTGGAGCTAATGGGAATTGCGGGCGGATCCGGGACAGGGCTGGACTCGTCTTGCTCCGCATTGACGGCCGGGGCGATGCTGCCGCCACTGGCGCGGTCCGACGGGCTCTCGGCTGCGCCAGTCCCGCTTCGGCCGTGCAGCCAGGCGTCAAGCTCGGCAGTATAGGCAAAGACACTGCCTCCTTTCTCGCCCGGTACCCGGTGAACCGGCAAACCGCGTTCACGCTCCCAGCGCTGAGCCGATCGCACATCCCGGCCGATATGCCGGGCAATTGCCTTCCAAGAATCGAGCCTCTGACCTTTGGCGTCGGAGGTACCTCCGCCACTTGCCATGTTAATCGTCCCCGAAACACGCCAAAGTCAGCTCTTGTCGTCTTTTGTCGTGCCTCAACAGAGCCCAAAACTCCGTCACACCATCAATTCTTAGCATTATATATTCCCAATGACGTTTCGTGCAGCCCGGCCAGGCTGGCAAGAGCATTATTCGGCTACGTTAGCTCGTTAGTAAATCGACGTTGCAGGCAAGCTGAAGAGCGGCAGCGTGGCTCAACTTGCGCGCGCGCTGCGCTTGAGGATGGGATAAGGGCGCCCGACGCGCACCAAGGCGTTCTCGGATCGCGGCTGTACGATACCGGAAGTGGCAAGTTCGGATTGCATGTATTCGACCAGCGCCTGGACCTCGCGCTCCATCTCCCTCATTCGGGCCCGCATGTTCAGGATGATCTCGATCCCGGCCAGGTTCACCCCCAGGTCGCGCGTGAGGCTGAGAATAACTTCGAGCCGTTCGAGGTCCTCCTCAGTGTAGAGGCGGGTGTTCCCTTCGCTGCGCGACGGCGACAGCAGGCCCTCGCGCTCGTAGAGACGCAGCGTCTGAGGATGGAGATTGTACATCTCGGCCACGGCGCTGATCATGTAGCCGGCCCTGGTCTTCACTCGCGTTTTGCGTGTTCGACGCATATCGAGTCTACAGTTGACAGTCGACAGTTAACAGTCGAGAGAGTAGAGAGTCAAGAGTCCAAAAGTCGAAGGTCGAAAACAAGCCCATTATCCGGCCTCCTGGCCCTGTTGCCAAGCTCACGGGACGTTGCCGGCAGCTCTCAATTCCGCCCGCGGATCCTCCGGATTCAGCCGTGCGAGTTCGCGCAGCAATTCCTTGGAGCGCTCATCGGCAACCTTGGGGACCACCACCTGAACTTCCACGAACTGATCGCCGTGCGCGTCGCCGCGCAGCGATGGCGCGCCCTTGCCACGCAGGCGCAACTTCTGTCCCGATTGCGTGCCCGGCGGAATCTTGATCGTGCTCGGACCCTCAATCGTCGGCACCTCGACTTTGGCACCGAGCGCGGCCTCAGCCACCGTGACCGGCAGCTTGACGTAGATATTGTCGCCTTTACGCTCGAATACCGGATGCGTCTCGACATCCGTCACGATGTAAAGATCGCCCGGCGGGCCGCCCTTGCGCCCGGCATTGCCTTTGCCCGCCACGCGCACGCGCGAGCCTTGATTGACGCCCGGCGGAATCCGAACCTCGAAGGTCTCGGGATGCGTCACGATGCCGGTCCCA
>JASHQD010000431.1 GCA_030037755.1 Terriglobia bacterium | reverse complement strand
GTCCGTTTTCGGGCGCCAGGAGAAGCTGCCGATTTGGCTGAGACGCTGGCCTTCCGCGAGAAAAGCCTCGCTGCGCCGCAACTTCTCCTCCGCCTCTTTTCGCTCGGAAATATCTTCCACGATGGCCATGAGGAATTGCGGCACGCGCTCCGTGCCCGGGACAAGGGAAGCGTTGCTGCGCACCCACACCAGGGTGCCGTTCTTACGCCGGTACCGCTTCTCGATCTGAAACTGTTGGCGTTTTCCTGCCAACAGCTCGCTGACGAGCGCGCGATTGGGTTCGCGTTCTTCTTCATGGGTGATTTCGAAGAGCGAAATGTTGCGCAACTCCTCCGCCGTGTAACCCACCATCTTCTGAAACACGGGGTTCGCATCGATGAACGTTCCGTTCGGACTGGTGAGCGCAACACCGACGGCCGAGTTCTCAAAGACCGACCGCCACCGCTCCTCGCTCAACACCACCTGGGCGTGCGCCTGGCGCACGGCCTCTTCGCTTCGCTTGCGTTCGGTAATGTCGCGCAGATAGCCCGTGAAGGACGGGGGACCGTCCTGAGGAATACGAGTGATCGCGAGTTCCACCGGGATTTCTCTTCCGTCGGCGCACAGCGCCGTTATCTCCAATCGCCGCCCGAGCACTCGCGACTCGCCGGTAGCCAGGTAATGGGCGAACCCCACGCGGTGTCTCTCGCGGAGAGAAGGCGGGATGATGAGGTCGGCCAGATGCTTGCCGATCGCTTCGTCCCGGCGGTAACCGAACGTTCGTTCCGCCGCCGGGTTGAATTCAGTAATCGAACCTTCGTGGTCGATCGCGATAATGCAGTCGAGTGCGGAGTTCAGGATCGCTGCCTTGTGCGCCTCGCTGCTCTTCAGCCCTCTTTCCTCGTGGCGGAGTCTGTCCTCCGCCAGTCTGCGCTCAGCAATTTCCTTTCTCAGCCCTTCGTTCGCCTCTGCAAGTTCTCCGGTTCGTTGCGCGACACGGTTATCGAGTTCGGCGGCCACCCGCTTCTGTTCGCTGCGGCGCCGCGCCTCGTCGAGACCAATCGTCGCCTGATTTGCCGCTACGCTCAGAACAAGTTTCTCGGTCTCCACCGGGAAATCCGGCCGCCGAGAACCCGCTACCACGACGCCGAACTCGGCGTGAAGCCCCAGACGCAAAACAGCCAGCGAAATCTCCTTGTTTCCCAAGGCGCTCCGCCCTGATGGAGGCCATTCCTCCGGGCGGTCTCCCGACCATTGACGGAGCATGTGGATGATTTCTTGCGTTTTGGCAGCCAGTTCCCACGTGGGAGCGACTCGGACCGTTTCGATGGGCGCCGTTTCTTCCGGGCCGTTCACTCGCACGTAAACGAAGTCCAGTCCGAGCAGCCGGAGGAGAGCGTCGACCAGGCTGTGAACAGTCCCGGATGGCTCAGTGCCGCTCCAGACGGCAGGCAGGGACAGGACGCTTACGAGATCGTTGATGCAGCGCTGGAGGCGCTTGATCTCCTCCGCAGGCTGTCTCGGTTGCGCATCCATGTCAGACCGCTGTGGGTTAGCTAGTCCGGCTGGCCCGCCGTTGGCGAACTTCACGCAGGAACTCGTCCGGCGGCACGAAGAAGGGATTCTGCTGAAGGATGCCGCCGATGATGACCATGGGATGCGTCCGCATGATGTCAACCACCGCTTCGCCCCCGAATTTCGGCAGATGGTAGGTGCAGATGACGGCGTCTTCGTGGCGGTTCCACACCGCATTCACACGCGCCTCGAACTCGACGACATCGTCTACATGCGATCCGCGTTCAACCACCCAGTCCATGCGGCAAACGATCCGGCTGAGGGGGAATCCTTCCCTGGCGTTGCCGCTCGCCAGCTGCTCGAACGCCTCCAGCATACGGTCCTGATCGAACCGGCCATCGCGAAGATACGCTTCGGTGTTAATCCGAACATCCAGTTGCCCGCTCTGCTGTGCGGCCGTCGTGTCGATGCCGGTCGCCGCCAGGCGCTGCAGATGGTCCTCGCGCCGATCCGGATTCACCACGTGAATCGCCTTGTGACCGCAGTTGAACCCGTCCTTCATGAAAGGAAGCAGAGTCCGGTACTCTTCGTCTTCATTGTTGAAAAAGGCGCAGACGTGGCGGTTTTGATCGAGCGTGGAGCCTGCAAAGGGAATGGCGGGTGTAGTCTTGTTCATATTGGTTTCCGCGATGGATCTCCGCTGGCGTGTTCGCGTGAAGATGCATCATGCGCCTGTCCGGTAGGCTATGTCAATTCGTTTGACGGCGTTGATCAGCTTCGCTACATGCGTCAGCCTGCACACGCCACCCATCACGCCACAAAGGGTCGGTACATCACTTGAAACTCTGAACTCGCGCTGACTTATACCAAAGTATTGCCAATACCATCGTCTAATTGATTCGTCCTGACGCCTCTGGTGTGATCGCCTTGTCGCATCCGGGAGCACTCTAGCGACACACAGATAACCGGATCGATTGGGGGGTCGAAAAACTTCGCTTTGGGAGCCGCTGGGAAAGGAGTTGTGCGATGGCTGCTATGGAGTTGATCGGATCCACTTCGAAATTCCGGGCTGTGCTCGACCTGATCAACATGGTCGCGCCGATAGATTCCACCGTACTAATTCAAGGCGAAACGGGCACCGGCAAAGAGGCGGTTGCCCGCGCGATTCATGACGCAAGTCCCCGCCGCCAGAACCGTTTCGTGACCCTCAACTGTGCGGCGATTCCGAGTGCGCTCCTGGAGAGCGAACTCTTCGGCCACGAACGAGGCGCCTTTACGGGTGCGGTGACTCAGACCGCCGGACGATTCCAAACAGCGGACCGTGGAACACTGTTTCTGGATGAAATTGGCGACCTTCCTCTCGAGCTGCAGCCCAAGCTTCTCCGGGTTCTTCAGGAAAAGGAATTTGAGCGGTTGGGCGGCGGCCGCACCATCCAGACGGACGTACGAGTCATCACGGCTACCAACCGGGACTTAGTCCGCATGGTCGAGGAAAGAAAATTCCGGGCTGATCTCTTCTACCGGCTGGACGTTCTTCCGATTACCTTACCGCCTCTGCGGGAACGCGAGGATGATATCCCGTTGCTTGCGGAGCATTTCATGCGAAGGTTCGCTCAGCGGCTCGGCAAGTCGATCGATTTCATTCCCGACGGCGTGATGCGAGAGCTGAAGCGCTACCACTGGCCGGGGAACATCCGGGAACTCCAAAATGTCATCGAGCGCTCGGTAATCCTGGCGAACGGTCCCGCGCTCCACCTTCAGGCTATCCGTTTGGATTCTCCCAAGGCGGTCTCGCCGTCAAGCAGCACGCTCATCGAGGCCCAACGAGCACATATCGTGGCTGCGCTTCGAAAAAAAAACTGGGTTGTGAGCGGACCGCGCGGAGCCGCGATCGAACTCGGAGTCCGTAGATCAACTCTCATGGCCATGATGCAACGGCTCAAGATTCAACGCGAGACGTCGCCAGAGGGAGCTGCATAGCCCTGATATCCTGGCACGCACTATACTGATAGGTCTTCCAAACGTGACGACCGCTCACAAAACAACTGCCGTGGGTTGACGCCGGGAGTCCCGGCGAGCTGATAACTCGTCCCCTTCCACAGGCGGGTTCCCTTGTCGACTCGCCGGAGAATCCGTTCCATCTTCGCGGGGTCGGCGCGCTCCGCCCGTTCCGCGAAATGCTCCCCGGTACGAAGCGCGGAAACCTTCTCGGCCACGGCCACGTTGATGGGTTGGTTGAGGGCCACGCCTTCGGAGGCGGCGAGCTTGCGCGCTTCGTCGAGCAAGGCGGGCTGCAGTCGCAGTGCAAAGTTGCTTCGTTTCAGATTCATCCTCACACGAGGGCTACGGGGCGTCCTTCTACCACCTCCCGAACGAGGCACAAGCCGTAAAAGAAGCGACATTTGCCCGGAAATGGCTGTAAAGCCCGGAGGCGATTCCCGATCGC
>JASHQD010000430.1 GCA_030037755.1 Terriglobia bacterium | reverse complement strand
GGAATCCAGCTCAGGCTCGACGTTGATGAATAGCAGCCAGTAGTCGTGATGTTGGTAGGATTTTTCGAGCCACTCGAACGCCAGGTCGCGCTCATCGAGTTTTAGCGCGTCGGAAAATATGTCATAGGGCCGCCGGACTCCGGATTGGGCCTCTTTGATCCGTTGCTCCAGAATACGTTGTGCCTCATCGCGCTTCCCGCTGACGACAGCGTGCATAAACTCGTCGCCGGGGACTTTCGTGTCGACCGCCAGCCAGTTGTCGTAGCGGTGCTCGCAGTAGTAAGCGGTGGCCAGCATGGCATAGCCGAGATGAAAGTTGGGGTCCCGCTTCACAATGCTCTCAGACACCGAGATCACCCCGTCGTAGTCGCGCTGGTACTTCCGCAGCACGGCGACGTCGACATCGACGATGAGGGCAAGGGGATCGAGCTGGCGGGCCGTCTTCAGCTGCTCGTCGGCCTCGGCAAAGCGTCCGTGCGCCATCAAGCCTAACGCATAGTACTGGTGTGCGCTGGCGTAGCTGGGGTTCAATTGAAAGGCTCTCTTATACTCACGCTCCGCGGTCACCCAATCGTAGTCGTAATGACAGGCGATCAGGCCCAGCACGGCGTGCGCTTCCGCAAGCGAGGGGTCGAGTTGCAGGGCCTTCAGCGCGGCATCGCGCGCCCGCGGCATGTAGGCGGAGGGATCAACCTCCTCGTTGTTGCCGATCACCGCCAGGGAATCGGCCAGGCCCGCCCACGCCAATGCATAGTCGGGCTCGCGGGCAATCGACTGCTGCATCAGGTCCACACTTTTGAGTTCCGCCTGGAAATTCCTCTGGTTCCACTGGTAGCGTCCTTCGAGATACAAAGCGTGAGCTTCGGGATCGCGCGGCCCCGGTGAACTGGTTCCCGGCGTCAGATTGCGCGCCAGGGCGCGGGAAATCGAGGTAGCGATGTCCGATTCGATCTGGATCCAGTTCGCGGAGGTCGTGTCGTAGGTCTGGCTCCAGATGGTAAATCCGTCGCGTGTGCGGCTCAGTTCCACGGTGACGTGAGTGCGATCGCCGATGCGCTGCACGCTGCCATCCACCACGGCCTCGACGTTCAAACGCGAGCCGATGTCGCCGAGGTCGTTGTGCTTGCCCTTGAACACGTAAGCGGAACGCCGCCCGGTGACGCGAATGCCATCCAGGTGCGAAACCCACGCCGTCACCTCGTCGGTCAGTCCGTCGCTGAAAGCGTCGTCGAGGTCGGGAGCGCTGAGATTGTCGAAGGGAAGAACGGCGATCGACGAAACCGGCGCCGGACGGTCCAGATGGAGAGTCCGCCACAGGAACAGTCCGCCCAGGCCCAGGACAACAATGGCACCGGCGACCCAGAGGACAACAGCAAAGCGACGATCCTCGGGCCCTACGACGGCCGAAGTTGGAATCGCCCCGGCAGCCGCATCCGGTGCAGTGGCGGCAACCGGAGCCGGCGGCGCCTCGGCGCTCGGGCTCGGCGGGGCGGAGCTGACGATGGGCGCGATCCAGCGATAGCCCCGGCGCTCGACGGTCTGAATGAAGATGGGATTGTCCGCCGAGTCGCCCAACGCGTCACGCAGGCGCATGATCGCGCTGCTGATCCCCTGCTCGAAATCCACGTACACATCGGCCGGCCAAAGCGACCGGCGGAAATCGTCGCGGCTGATAACTTCGCCGGGACGGCTCAACAGCAGGGCGAGGGCGCGGAAAGGTAGGTCCTGAATGCGGACCTTGCCGCCATTGCGGCGCAATTCGCCCGCGCTCAAGTCGGCCTCGAAGATACCAAAACGAACCAGAGGCGACTCGGCTTGGGAAGAGGCCATAAACGGACCGTTGGCGAGGTGAAGTTGCAATTTTAACACAGCCTCGCCGTGGATTGTCACAAGCTCTTAGCGGATACTTTGCCAGGCAATAAGTTGCTGCAAGTCACTCGAAACACTAATCTTATCTGGTAATATACGCACCAGCAACCCGCCAGTTGACCCCTTCGTCCACTCCAAAGCAGACTACAACGCGGAAGTTGTGGTTTCCCTCACCACAAACGGCTGCGACTTCCAAATCTCCCAGGGAGACGAGGCAAGAAATGAAATCCAGGAATTTGCACAGCCTCTCGCGATGCGCGACGGCGGTCATCTTCACTTTTTTCGGCCTAACCATGTTTGCCGGGTACTCACGTCCGGCACAAGCACAAACCCACAACAATACCCTTCACGCCCGTGGCACGTCTGGTGCCTCGCGGGCGTCGGGTTTTGGGCAGACGCGCCTCAAGCGAGCCGACAGTCGGATCGTCGTGCTGCAAAGGACCGCGTTGGATGGCCGGTGGCTGCTGGATTGGCAACCGCTGACGCTGTCGACGCCTGACCAGCATCAGGTGATGCTCAATGCCGGTCGCCTCGGAGTGATCGATCAGCGATCCGGCTTTCTTTCCCTGGCCTCAGAAACCCAACCGGGATCGCGCGCGGGCAGCGCTCCTCCCCCCATCACCACGGACACTTTCACCAACGGCGCCGGGACCGGGCTTTGGAGCAACGCGAGCAACTGGTCGGCGGGGCTGCCCTCGAGCAGCGACAACGTGCTGATCAACGGCACGGGGTCGGCGGCATCGGTCACCGAGGACATCAACGCCACCATCAACAACCTGACGCTGAGCGCTTCGACTAACGGGTGGTCGCTCAACAATAACGAGGACCTGACAATCGACGGGAACAGCATCTCGAACGCTGGCAGTATGACCATGAACTCCAACGGCAACTTCACCGAGCTGGAGATCGGCAGTTCCGCCGTGACGCTGAGCGGTGGCGGTACGCTCACGATGTCGAATAACGCGAACAATTACATTTTTGGCGCTGCGACGGCGGACACGCTCACGAACCAGGAGACCATCCAGGGGGCCGGGAATATCGGGGACAACAGCATGACGCTGGTGAACTCGGGAACGATCGACGCCAACCAGTCGAGCGGGCTGACGATCGAGGCCAATGGTGGGGTCACCAATACCGGGACCCTGGAGGCGACGGCCGGAGGAACCCTGACGATTGACAACGCGGTGACGAACACCAGCGGGACAATCAAGGCGCTGAGCGGTAGCTTGGTGGTCCTGAACGGAGCGGCTGTTACCGGCGGCACGTTGACGAGCGTAGGGACGGGAAGCATCACGGCGCAAAACAGCGCGTTGCTGAACGGGCTGACGGTGAGCAGTGGAACGGTCGTGAATGTGCCCAACAACGCGACCGTGCTCCTTCAAGGGACGGTGGCGAACAACGGCACGATCGACGTGAACTCTAACGGGAACTACACAGAGTTGGAGCTGAACAACCAGAATGTCACTCTGAGCGGCACAGGCAGTGTGACGATGTCCAACAACGTGAACAATTTCATTTTGGGGGCTGCGACAGCCAATACGCTGACCAACGAGGAGACCATCCAGGGAGCCGGGAACGTTGGCGACAACAGCATGACGCTGGTGAACTCGGGGACGATCGACGGCAACGTGTCGAGCGCTCTGACGATCCAGGCCAATGGTGGAACGACCAACACGGGAACTATCGAAGCGACAGCAGGAGGAACGCTGGCGTTCAGTAACACCGCGGTGACGAACACCAACGGTACAGTGAGCGCCACGGGCAACTCAACGCTGATGGTGAACAACAACGCCACGGTTTCGGGCGGAACGGTGACGGT
>JASHQD010000429.1 GCA_030037755.1 Terriglobia bacterium | reverse complement strand
AAACGGCTCCGGTGCTGGTCGATCAGACCCGACACGAGTATCCCGTCATTCCTGAAGCGCGGAGATGGCAAACCACCGAAGTGTATTCCATCGATGAGGTGTTCAGTACCGATCCCGACACGCAGAGTCCCGTCCCTTACCAGCCACTCTATGCGCAACGGTCCGGCGATCCGAGTTCGGAAACCGCTTACTGGTACGCTACCCGGCGGCCGTCCACCCGCAAAGGAGATGAGGGCACGGACGTGTTTCTGTCGCTGGTTGATCTCTCCTCCCGGCCCTTGCACATCGATTATGATGCCGTCACGGTGCGTTGTACCTGTACCAACCGCAACGTGGTCAGCCGGCTTTCCTTTGAAAACGAGAATGGCGACTTCGAAATGCCCGGCGCCGCAGCCTTCCGGCGAATCGTTGCCCTGAAAACGCCCACGCCGGCTCTGCGGCCTCCCCTCGAAGGCGAGATGCTGTGGGCCTTGATTTCCCACTTGTCGCTCAATTATCTGTCGCGGGTCGAGGAGGGACGGGAGTCGCTGCAGAAGCTTCTTGCCCTGTACGAGTTCACGGGCTCGCCTGACATCAGGAAGCAGATTGCCGGAATCGTCGGCGTCGAGAGCCGCCGCCACTTTGCGCGCGTGGTTTCCGAACATGGCGTGACCTTTGCGCGCGGTACGCGCGTGGAGATGGAATTCGACGAGGAGCAATTCAGCGGCGGCGGGGTGTACCTGTTCGCCAGCGTGCTCGAGCGATTCTTCGGTCTGCACGTGTCCATGAACAGTTTCAGCCAACTGGTGGCCCGGAGCCGCCAGCGAAAGGAACCGGTGGCAGAATGGCCTCCCAGAGCGGGGCAGACAATCCTGATGTGAACGCATCGATCGTGGGAGCGAGGCTGCTGCAGGAGCCTTACTGCTTTGACTTCTTCCAGGCCGTGCGGCTTTTGGAGAGATTCTTTCCAGATCGCGAGCCGATCGGGAAGTTTGAGCAGCCTTCGAGCGAAGTCGTCCGCATTGGCGCCCATGCCTCCTTGGCCTTTCCGGCCAGCCAGATCCAGGCGATTGAGTATAAGGACAACTCGCCGGCGCGGCTCACCGTCAACTTCATGGGCCTTACCGGGCCGGAGGGCGTGCTGCCGCTGCCCTACACCTCTCTCATCATCGAGAGGCTCCGCGCCGCGGATAGCTCGGCCAGCGATTTCTTCGATATCTTCAATCACAGGATCATATCGTTCTTCTATCAGGCCTGGCGGAAGTATCGACTTGAGATTGCGTATGAATGCGGAGAGCGGGAACGCTTTTCGCGGCAACTCTTGAGCGTCGTGGGCCTCGGCACGCCGGGTCTCGAGGACCGCCAGGCGGTGCCGGACGACGCGACGATTTACTACGCCGGATTATTGGGGCAACGGCCGCGTTCGGCGCAGGCTCTGCGTCAGATTCTCGAGGACTACTTCGACGTGCCCGTCGAGATCGAGCAGTTCACGGGAGGCTGGTATTCGCTGGGCGCGGACGATCAATGCCGCTTCACCGGATTCGAGAAGGACAGCGAAAAGCTGGGGCTCGGTGTGGTCGCGGGCGATGCTGTCTGGGACCAGCAGTCCCGAGTGCGGCTGATTCTGGGCCCTCTCGATCTTGAGCAATATTCCAGCTTTCTGCCGGACGGAAGCTGTTGGGAAGCTCTCAGATCCTGGGTCCGGTTCTTTTCCAATGACGAGTTTGATTTCGAGTTGAAGCTGATCCTGAAGCGCGACGATGTACCCGTCTGCGAGCTGGGAGCCGAGGGCGACGGGGGCCCGCGATTGGGCTGGGTGTCATGGGTGAAATCCGCGCCCATGAAGGACGATCCCGGTGACACGGTTCTGGCCCTGTTGTCTGTGGCTGAGGAGAAAAGATGAACCTGAGAGCCCTGATCGAAAAGCTCAATGGTGCGACCCGGAGCGCGCTTGAAGCCTCGGCGCAACTCTGCCGGTCGCGCTCGCATTACAACGTCGAAATCGAGCACTATCTCGCCAGCCTTTTGGACGAGACCGGAGATGACACGGCCCTCATCCTGAAGTTCTTTGGTGTGGATGTTTCGCGGTTCTCGAAGGATTTGGACGGAGCTCTCGACCGGATGAAGCGCGGCAGCACGCGGACCCCGGCGCTGACGCCCACGCTCGTCAAGATGCTTACCGAAGCCTGGCTGCTTGGTTCCATTGACTACGGCGCCGGCAGGATTCGGACCGGATTCACCATTCTCGCCCTGGCTTCGAACGATGAGCTGGCGCCGCTGGTTCGTGAGACCAGCCGCGAATTTCAAAAGATCAACGCAGACACCCTGCGAAAGGATTTCCTTCTCGTTGTCTCCGGTTCGGCTGAAGAAGATGTGGCCGCTGCTGCCGCCGAGCCAGGCGCAGCCCCCGGTCCAGCGCCGGCAACGAAACCGGGCGGCAAAACACCGAATCTGGACCAATTCACGGTGAACCTCACCGAGCGGGCGAAAAGCGGCAAGATCGATCCCGTGCTCGGCCGGGATTTCGAGATTCGCCAGATCGTCGATATTCTCATGCGGCGGCGCCAGAATAATCCGATTCTGACCGGTGAGGCGGGCGTCGGCAAAACCGCAGTGGTAGAAGGATTCGCTCTGCGCGTTGCGAATGGC
>JASHQD010000428.1 GCA_030037755.1 Terriglobia bacterium | reverse complement strand
CACCCGGTCTGATCGGCAGTTCACCCGATCAGATCGGCTGCTCAGCCGGTCACATCGAAGACTCAGTTGGTCAGGTCCACCTTTCCCGCCAGCGGCAGACTTTGAGACGAACCGCCGGCCATGAAGTTGTACGAGCCGGGCACGAGTTGCCAAGCGCGCGAGTTTTCGTCGTAGATGGAGAGGAACTTGGGATCGATGTCCAGGGTCAATTCGCGACTCTCGCCCGGCTTCAAAAGCGTTTTGGCCCAGCCGACCAGCCTCTTGGGCGGCTCGCCCGCGCTTTCGGGCAGCGACGCGTAGACTTCCGATATTTCCGAGCCGGCGCGGTTGCCCGTGTTCTTGACCGTGAAGCTGACGGTCGCCACGTGCCCGTTGCCGGCGCTCAGCTTGAGATCGGAGTAGCTGAACGTGGTGTAGGAAAGACCGAAGCCGAACGGGAACAGCACCGGCTTGTTCTCCGCGTCGTACCATTTGTAGCCTACTTTAAGTCCTTCGTCGTAGGTCACGGTGAAACTGGGAGGCGCCTCCGGGCCTCGCATGCGTCCCCGAGGCGGCGTGAGAAGCTCGGGATGCGGCAGATCGGCGTCGCTGCGCGGGAAGGTGATCGGCAGTTTGGCGCCGGGGTTGACGTCGCCGAACAGGATGTTCGCGACCGCGTCGGCGCCCCTGTTGCCGCCATACCAGGCTTCGAGCACGCCGCTGACGTGATCGATCCACGGCATGGTCACGGCCGCGCCCGTCTCGAGCACCACGATCGTGTGCGGATTCGCGGCCGCCACGGCCTCGATAAGCGCGTCCTGATTGTCAGGCAGCGAGAGAGTAGAGACATCCATACCTTCGCTCAACCACTGATAGGCGAAGACGATGGCCACATCCGCGCTCTTCGCCGCATCCGCCGCCGATGCGGGATCGGTGCCGCGATCAAAATTGAACGTGACGCCGGGCGCCTTGGCGATGATCGCTTTGAGCGGCGACGTCGGGAACCAGACGTGCGCCTGCCACTGGGACGGCGGTCCGGGCGGGTCGACCTGCGCCGATCCGCCGCCGGAGATCATGCCGCTGTCCGCATGCCCGCCGATGATCGCAATCGAGTGAATGGCCGTGCGATCGAGCGGCAGCACGTTGCCCTCATTCTTGAGCAGCACCATGCTCTGTTCGGCGATTTGGCGCGAGGTCTGGAATCCGCCCTCGACGTCCACCACGCCCTTTTCCACGGGATAATCCACGATTCCGCTGGCGAATTCCGAGCGCAGGATGCGCCGCACGTGCTCGTCGAGCTCGGACGCCGGGACTTGTCCGGCCTGCACCGCCTGCTTCAGCTTCTCGCCAAAGAAGATGTCCTCGGGCTCTTCGTTGTCGAGCCCGGCCGCAGACGCCTTCACCGTCGAGTGCGTGCCGCCCCAGTCGGAGAGCACGAATCCCGGGAATCTCCAGTCGTCTTTCAAAATGTCGGTCAGGAGATGCTTGTTCTCGCAGGCAAAATCGCCATTGACGGAGTTGTACGAGCACATCACTGCGCCGGGATGTCCGATGCCGATGCCGATCTGGAACGCCAGCAGGTCCGTTTCGCGCATGGCGCGCTCGTCAATGATCACGTTCACTTCGTTGCGCCCGCTCTCCTGATCGTTCAGCGCGTAGTGCTTGATGTCGCCGATCACGTGCTGCGCCTGCTCGCACTTGATCCGGTTGCCGACGAGGGTGCCGGCAAGGATCGGGTCCTCGCCCATGTACTCGAAGGTGCGTCCGTTGCGAGGCTCGCGGGTGATGTTCACGCCGCCTCCCAGCGTCATGTTGTAGCCCTGGGCGCGCAACTCGGTTCCGATCAGGGCGCCGTATTCGCAGGCCGTGTCGGGATCCCAGCTCGAAGCGGCAGCGAGATCCGACGGGAGAGCTGTCGAATAGCGTCCGTTCTGGGCGCTGGAGCGCACGCCATAGGCGGCGTCGCTCATCTGAATCATCGGGATGCCGAGGCGTTCGACGCCCAGGACGAATCCGGCGCCGCCGTTGCCCAAATACCAGTTGGGCCGCGGCCGGCCCCAGCCCGGCATGCCTTCGCCGTGCACGAGTCCGATCTTCTCGTCAAGGGTCATTTCCTTCAGCACCATGTCGGCGCGCTGGTCGGGCGAAAGGCTCTTGTCCATCCAGGGCCAGTTTTTCGCCTGGGCATCCGCCTGGCTATACTGTCGATGCTGGCCGGAGGCCGGAGTGATCAGCAGGGAAAGCGCGATCGCCGTCCACAGGGTGAGGCGCGCGCAGGAAGGTCCGCTCATGTCAGAATCCCCCAAATTGTTGGAGTTCACCACTCTTCTGAATACAACATAACAGGCAAAGTTAACAGCGTAGCAGGTCACACGTCTGTGTGACGAGTGCACTTTCTGGTGACGGGCATCACCCGGTGCGGTTCAGCGTGGAATCCGGCCGGCTCTTGGCGGTTTTGGACTGTATGGACGATGCTATTCTGAATCGTGGAGAGCGTCATGGGCGATCATCACGTCGCGGCTGGCATCGTGCTTCTGGCAGGCACGATTCTCTTCATCGCCTGGCGCTACCTGCGGACTCCACATCGGCGGCCGATTCCTTTGCGAGGCTGGGCCGGATTCGGGACCATCGCCGCCGCCGAGGTCCTGCTGTTCGCGCACGCCGGCTGGTTCATTGCCGTCTACTTCACTCCGATTGTCTGGACCGGCTACATCCTGCTGGCGGACGGCCTCGTCGGGAGCCTCAAATGCGAGTCGCGTCTGACGCGCTCGCCAGGCCGGTTCCTGGCGCTCGCTTTCTGGTCGATTCCGCTGTGGCTGATCTTCGAGGCTTACAATCTGCGGCTGGAGAATTGGGTGTACGTCGGCATGCCGCTCAGTCCGGCGCTCGACTATTTTGGCTACGCCTGGGCGTTCGCCACCATCTGGCCGGGAATCTACGAGACCACGGACTTGCTCGATGCGCTCGGGTTTTTTAGAGGACAGTTGCACCCTCGCGCGCCGCTGAGCGTTGGCGCGCGCTGGGTCATCGCATTGGCAGGGTTGCTGATGGTCGCGATTCCGGTGCTGGTGCCGGCATCGGTCGGCGGCTACCTGTTCGGATCGGTTTGGGTGGGATTCGTGCTGCTCCTCGAGCCGCTGCTCTATGCCTGGGACGGACCTTCGCTGCTGCGCGATTGGGAGCGCGGCACCTGCACGAAGCTCGCGTGTCTGCTGGCCGCAGGTTGGGTTTGCGGCATCCTCTGGGAGTTCTGGAACTACTGGGCCGGCGCGCGCTGGCTTTACGTGTTTCACATCGCGCAAGCGTGGAGGATCTTTCAGATGCCAGCTCCCGGTTTCGCCGGCTTCCCGCCATTTGCCGTCGAGTGCTGGGTGCTTTATGAAACCCTTCGCGCGCTGAAAGCGCGTCTAACCGCTGCGGGGAAACAGCCCGAGTTCGCGCACACCCGCGTCTAACATGATGAAGCGGCGATTCGAATCAGGAGAAGAATGCAGGTAATACGAGAGAATTCCCCGTTCGTTCGAATCCTCAGATACAAGCCAGGCTGGGTCGCCCTTGCGATTCTTCTCGCTGCCGCGCCCGCGCTCCCGGCGCCCGGGCAGGCGTCTCGGCCGGCCTCGAATGCCGCCCCAATCGAGAATCAAGGCTTCACTCCCGACGCGCAGTTGCTGCCGGCGGCGCGCCGGGGGATGGCTGCCGTCATGAACGGCGACAGCGCGGGCGCCACGCGGATTTTTCAGGACCTGGAGCGGCAGCATCCCGACTCTCCGCTGGGGTATTTGCTGGAAGCCGATGTCGTCTGGTGGAAGATTTATCTGACCACGGGCAACCTGGTCGATCCCGACGTCTTCGACGTCGTGTCCAAGTCCACTACTCCCGATGACCCGAGATTCCTGGGCCTGATTCACGAGGCTACCAGCCGGGCCGAGGCCCGCGTTCGTGCGAAGCAGGACCTTGCCCGCAGTCTGGTGGACGAAGGCATGGCCTATGGGCTCCTCGCGCGGTTCTACGGGTTGCGCGACAACGATCTGCCGACGGCCAGGGCCGGCAAGAAAATGCGGGCGCTGCTGCTGCGCGCGCTGCAGATCGACCCCAGCCTGACGGACGCCTACCTCGGCGTCGGCATCTACAACTATTTCGTCGACACGCTGCCGGAAATCGTCAAGCTGCTGAAGTTCTTCATCGGACTTCCGGGCGGCAGCCGCGAAGTCGGACTGCAGCAGTTGGAGCTCGCGGCGACGAAGGGCGATTTGATCCGCGGCGAGGCCCAGTTCTACCTCGCGAAGGATTTTTCCCGAGGCAACGAGCGGCAGTATGAACGCTCGCTCGTGCTGTTCAAGCAACTCGCCGCGCAATACCCCAAAAACCCGCTCTGGACGCTGGTCGAGGGCAGCCTCGAGATTCGCACCGGGCATCGCGAGGCCGGACGCGACCTGTACCGGCAAGCCGTGGAGAAGAGCGCGGCCCTGAATACTCCCGAGGGCCAGGCCCTGCGCAGCCAGTCGCAACAGGCATTATCGAAACTAGGTAGCTAGGCTCGCGATCGCGGCGGGCGCGCGGCGGCCGCGATACGCCTCGGTCTGCTCGTGGGCGTGATAGGAGCTGCGCACCAGGGGCCCCGACTCCACGTGGCGGATTCCGATGCGCTCGCCATCGCGCTTGAGCGCGGAGAATTCGTCCGGCGTGTAGAAGCGCGCCACCGGAAGCTGCTTTCCGGAGGGACGCAGATATTGCCCGATGGTGACGATATCCACTCCGGCGGCGGCAAGATCGGACATTACGCCGCGCACTTCATCCATCGTTTCGCCCAAACCCACCATCAGGCCGGACTTCGTCGGAATGGACGGCGCGATTTCGCGCGAGCGCCGCAGCAGGCGCAACGATCGTTCGTAGCGCGAGCCGCGACGCGCCACCGGATACAGCCGCGGAACCGTCTCGGTGTTGTGATTCAGCACGTCGGGAGCGGCATCGAGTACGATTCCGAGCGCTTCATCGGAGCCGCGAAAGTCCGGAATCAGCACCTCGACCTGGACACCTTCGATTCGCCGCCGGAGCGCGGCAATGGTTCGCGCAAAAATCGTGGCGCCGCCGTCCGGCTGGTCGTCGCGGTCGACCGAAGTCACCACCACGTAGCGCGCGCCCATCAATTCCGCCGCCTCGGCCACATGCTCCGGCTCATCGAGATCGAGCGGCAGGGGCTTGCCCTTCGGGACCGTGCAGAACGCGCAGCTTCGCGTGCACAGGTTGCCGAGGATCATGAAAGTGGCCGTGCGATGGTTCCAGCACTCGGCCATGTTCGGGCAGCGCGCGCTCTCGCACACGGTGTGCAGGCCGTGCCCGCGCATGATGCGCTTAAGCTCGAAGTAGTTCTCGCCCGCGGGCAAGCGCACGCGCAGCCAGTCCGGACGCTTTACAGGGACAGGTTGCGGCGCGATCTGGACTAGATCCGGGGTCACCGCTTCATTGTACTGTGCCCACAAGATCGGCGGCAATAACCCTAACCCGGGATGGCGAGAACGAATGCGACAATCCCGAGTCCACAGTCGACAGTTGACAGTCCATAGTTGGAGGTTTTCGGGAACTCGGCATGCGTAAAGGGCCAAAACGGACGGCAATTTTAGGTAGGGGCGGTTCGTGAACGGCCCCGAATTTCCAACAACCTGGGCGCGGGCGGTTCACGAACCGCCCCTACCTCGCACTGACCCGCCACTTCCACTTGCCGGCTGTGGATCGCCCGCGATATTCTCGGTAGCCTCGACGGAGGTTGATCAACGTGCCACGTTCCCCAAAGATCGGCTACGCAGTCATTGGACTCGGCCACATTGCCCAGCATGCCGTGCTGCCCGGCTTCACGCATGCGCGCAAGTCTGGCCTGGTGGCGCTGGTCAGCGGCGATCATCGTAAGGCTGCGAGGCTCGCGCGCAAGTTCGGGGCGGCGCACGCCTACACCTATGACGAGTACGACGCCTGCCTGGCCGACCCCGAGGTAAAAGCGGTGTTCGTGGCCGGCGCCAACGGCGTCCACGCCGAGCACAGCATTCGCGCCGCGAACGCCGGAAAGCACGTGCTCTGCGAGAAGCCGATGGCGAACACGCTCGACGAATGCCGGGCCATGATCGAGGCGGCGCGGCGGAATCGCGTCCGGCTGATGATTGCCTATCGCAAGTATTTCGAGCCCGCCAGCGTAACGCTTAAGAAAATGATCGACGACGGAAAATTCGGCCGCGTGCTGCTGATGCACTCCTCGTTCACGGTCCGCCTGACGATCGGAAAGGCCTGGCACTTCAGCCACGCGGCCGCGGGCGGTGGATCGCTGGTCGACGTCGGCGTGTACGCCGTGAATACCTGCCGCTGGCTCGCGGGTGAGATGCCGGTGGAAGTCGATGCCCATTCCTGGGCGCTCGATCCGGAACGCTTTCGCGAGGTCGACGAGAATGTCGCCTTCCAGATGCGATTCGCGAGCGGCCTCGTGGTGCAGGCAAGCTCGAGCTTCGCGGCGGCGAAGTCTTCTTTTCTTCACGTCCATGGCGAGAACGGCTGGGCGACGCTGGTGCCGGCCTACTCCTACACCGAGGAACGGCGTTTGCTCGGCGAGGTCGGCACGCGCGAATTCGATCGCCGCTTCCGGAAACTGGACGAGTTCGCTTTGGAGCTCGACGCCCTGGCCGACTGCGCTCTGAAGAATCGCGAGCCCGGACCGAACGGACTCGAGGGCGCGCGCGACGTGGCGATTATGGAGGCCATCTATCGATCGGCTCTCGAGAAGAAACCCGTGGCCGTGGCGGACGTGGAAGCGTAGAGAACGTGTGGGGGAGTCGATCGAGCTGCGGGCGGGCAGTCGGCAAGTGGGCCGCTTTTCGGGACGAATCCGCGATAGCTGGATGGTTGTTATCGTCAGTTATGGACGCCGGCTGGTCGGGCAGGCCCCTATATTCTTTGTAAGCTCGACGACCTTACCAAGGCCGATGAGGGGTTCCCACACACAGAAAGCACTTGGGCCCGCGGCGCGATTGCGCCCCCGGTCCCAAGTGCCCCCGTGTCACCTGACTTCACTTGCCTTCGATAGGGACCGAGACGACCTGAGCGATCTCGCGTTCCGCAGCGGCTGACCTGCGCCCAGGCCTGTGGGGTGCGTAGTGCAACTCCATCCCGAGATCCGGCAGACTCAGATCCCGCACGGTATTCCCGTTGCTGGTCCGCACGACCGTTAAGGCAGCCCGGCCTGCCTGTACCCTGCTCGAGCCCTGGCTTGCGCAGATCTGGGCCACGGCTCTCGTTCCACGAAAGACCTCGATGGTGGGAGGCGAGTTGCTGGCCATCGTGAACTCGTAGTCGCCGGCCGGCAGGGTCGCCAGACCCCAGCGGGCCTCAAAAGGCAGGGTGAACTTGCCCGCGTAGATCGCGGACTGGGCGCCTGCCGATGCCGCCAACACGAGAGCGCTCGCCAAAACCAGAACCAGATTCCCCAACATTCTGCAGTTTCGATTCGTTTTCATTGCCATCCTCCTCACTGGATTCAGAGCGTCTCCTCTGCTCTCACCGGGTAAGGCGGGAATTTGGAATCTCAACTGTCATGGGCGTCAGAAAAATTGGCGTGGCTCGTCAAAGCCGCTGCAGCCCGACATCAGCACTCACTCACCAATTAAGAGTTGCCTGTGCTGGCTACGCCTGACGGCTCATTAGCCGGCCGGAATGTGATAAAGTTGCAGCAACCAAGGGAATTTCGCTACGGTTGTTTAAAGTATGACGCCTCCGTCAGAGCAAGGCATCACGCAACTGCTCGAGGCCTGGGGCAACGGCGATCAGCAGGCCCTGCAGCAGCTCACTCCGCTGGTCTACAGGGAATTGCACCGCTTGGCCGAGCGGTATATGGCCGACGAACGGCCCGGCCACACGCTGCAAACTACGGCGCTAGTGAACGAGGCCTATCTGCGGCTGGTGGACGTGAGGGGCGTGAGCTGGCAGAACCGCGCGCATTTCTTCGCCCTCTGCGCCCGGACCATGCGCCGCATTCTCATTGATTTCGCTCGCTCCAGGCAATATCAGAAGCGCGGGGGTGATGCCGTAGCCGTTGCGATTGAGGACGCGCTGGAGGTGTTGGAGCAGCCCACTGTCGATCTGGTCGCCTTGGACGATGCGCTGAATGATCTGGCGAGGCTCGACGCCCGGAAAACCCAAGTGGTGGAGCTGCGTTTCTTTGGCGGCCTGAGTGTCGAGGAGACTGCCGAGGTGCTGAGGGTTTCCCCCGAGACCGTCATGCGCGACTGGAAGTTTGCGCGAGTGTGGCTGGCACGCGAGCTGAGCGGGAAAGAGCCCGATGGATCCGGAACGGTTTCGACAAGTTGAGCGCCTGTACCATGCGGCATTGGATCGCGAGGAAAGCAAGCGGTCCGCATTCCTCGAAGAAGCCTGCGCTCGGGATCTGTCTTTACGCCGCGAGGTGGAATCACTGCTGGGCCATAACGCGGCTGCGAGTCCGCTTGATTACCCGGCCATCGACGCGGCGGCCAAAGCCCTAGCCCAAGATGAATCGCATCGGCGGCGAACCGAGCTGGCAGACCAGCAAAGGGTCGGCAGCACGATTTCCCATTACCGCATTCTGGAAGAGCTGGGCCGCGGGGGCATGGGAATTGTCTATAAGGCCGAGGACATGAAGCTCGGCCGGTTCGTTGCTCTGAAATTCCTTCCGGCGCATCTCGCCGACGACCACGCCGTCTTGGAACGCTTCCAGCGCGAGGCTCGCGCCGTCGCCGCTCTTAGCCATCCTAATGTCGTGACCCTGTACTCGGTGGAAGAATGTGACGGTGTTCACTTTCTGACGATGGAATTAATCGGGGGGCAGCCGCTGGACCGCCTGATCTCTGCGAGCGGTCTTCCCGTTGAACGAATCGTCGAGATTGGCGGCGCGTTGTCCGAAGCGCTGGCCGCGGCCCATGAAAAGGGCATCCTGCATCGGGATTTGAAGCCCGCCAATGTAATGGTAACCGGCGATGGTCGCGTGAAGGTGTTGGACTTCGGGCTCGCCAAAGAGATCCGCCCGGCGATCCACGACGAGGCCAGGGGAACCTTGGCCGGGCACACCCAAGCGGGCATGGTGATGGGGACGCCAGCCTATATGTCACCAGAACAGCTCTCCGGACGCGTGCTCGACCACCGCACCGACATCTTCTCGCTGGGTGTGGTGCTCTACGAGATGGCGACAGGACGACGGCCGTTCCAGGGGAGTTCCACGGCGGAACTGGTTTCATCCATTCTGCGCGACAGTCCGCCGCTGGTCACCGACGTGCGGTCCGACCTGCCGAACGGTCTGGCGCGCCTCATTGGGCGCTGCCTCGAGAAGGATGCTCATTCCCGCCTTCAGTCGGCGCGCGACGTCAGCAACGAATTCCGAGTTCTGGCGCGACTTGCGACGTCCACGGCTCCTGCCCCCACCTCGGCCGGGCCTGCGGTGACCGCACCGGACTCACGCGCCGCTCGCGCCGAAGAGGGTTTTTGGGTCGCGGTACTTCCGTTCAAGTACAAAGGCAGCGAGCCGGGGTTGGATGCATTGGCCGAAGGAATCACGGAAGCGGTCGTCACCGGGCTGTCGCGGTTCTCCTACCTCAGGGTAATCGCGCGCGGCTCAACCGCGAAATCTTCGAGTGATTCCGGGGACGTGCATGCGATCGGCAAGGAAATGGGCGCGCGCTACGTGATGGCGGGCAGCATTCGTCAGGCGGGGTCGACGGCTCACCTAGCCGTGCAACTGGTGGACGCCGCCACCGGCGCTCACCTTTGGGCGGAGACCTTCGATCGCGCCTTCCGGGCGGAAGAAATCTTCGCCTTGCAAGACGAGCTCGTACCCAGGATCGTCTCTACGGTCGCGGATACCTACGGCGTTCTTCCGCACAACATGAGTGAGGCCCTCCGCAACCGGAATCCGGAACAGCTCACCCCTTACGAGGCTGTCCTGCGCAGCTTCGCCCACTTCCCGCGCCTCTCCGCCGAGGAGCACGCCGCATCGCGAGCAGGCTTGGAGTACGCCGTAGAGCAAGCGCCCGGTTATGCCGATGCCTGGGCCATGTTGTCGATGCTTTACCGCGAGGAGTATGCGCACCGCCTCAATGTCAGGCCCGATCCTGTTGGACGTGCGCTCGCCGCCGCGCAGCGGGCTGTGGAGGCCGCGCCTTCGAATCATCTCGCGTACCACGCTCTGGCCTCGGCCCAGTTCTTCCGGCGAGAACTCCGGGCCTTCCGGAACTCCGCCGAAAGAGCCATTGGGCTTAATAACATGGACGGCTTCACACTCGCCTACCTGGGTTTCCTGATCGCGTACAGCGGCGACTGGGAGCGAGGCTGCCTTCTGGTGGAGCGAGCCAGACGTCTGAACCCCTATCATCCAGGATGGTATTGGGTCCCCTCCTTTTTTGATGCCTACCGTAAGCGCGACTACCGCGCTGCTCTGGACTTCGCTCTGAAAGTGAATATGCCAGGATTCTGGCGCACGAATTTCGCGCTGGCTACTGCCTACGGACAGCTCGGCGAACGGGAGGCGGCGCATAATGCCTTGCGGGAGTTGCTGGCGCTAAGGCCCGATTTCGCCACGGCGGCGCGCGAGGAACTAGCGAAATGGTGGGACCCGGAGCTAGTCGAGCACCTGATCGAGGGGCTCAGCAAGGCGGGACTAGAGATCGCCGGCGAGCGGGAAAACTCGCAAGCGTGTAGCCGTCACGATAACGTGAAGACGCTCTGACGGCGACCGCCCGCCGCACCGTTTCGGGAGATTGGGTTTTCGTCTACTCGGACCTTGGCCATTTTGAGAGGACCCGAGAATAGCTGTTCATAAATCGACATGTATTGAATTGTCGGACCATGTCGAACGCTCACTGCAATAATTCGGCACACGGGCTGTTTCCGCCAGCTGACGCCTCCTCATGGAGCCACGCTTGTGGTGGTCCCGTAGAACGCCTGCCGTCCCGTCGCCATCTCGTAGAGCACGGCGCCGAAACTGAACAGGTCCGTGCGCGCATCCAACTCCTCGCCCCGCGCCTGCTCGGGCGACAGGTAAGCCACGGTTCCCATCGTCACGCCAAGGCTGGTGAGGTGTTCGGGGTCAATGGACGCCGTCGGCGTATCCTGTAGCGGCGGTCTGTGACCGCCGTCATCTAAACGGCGCTCATAGAGCGCCGCTACGGCGGGCGAGACGCTCGCGCTCCCAGACAACTTTGCCAGGCCGAAATCCAAAATCTTCGCTTGCCCACGTCCGGCGCAACACCCGGAGGCAGGAACTTGAGGGCGGTGAACCGGCCAAGCCTGGTGTCCTCGGCCTTGTAGACCACACCCATCCCGCCTCCAGGATGCGATAGTGTTCCAGTCATGATTTGGGGGGCTTGCCGGGCAGCTATCAAAACTGAGCACAGGAGGCAGAATACGACCCCAACCAGCCGGAGGCCTTCGAACGCCGGCGCACTACCGGGTGATCCCGGCCTGGCTCAGCAGCCAACCGTATTCGAACGACTGATCGTGCAACTGGTCGTAGCGGCCGGAGGCGCCGCCGTGGCCGGCGGGGTCCATCTTCATCTTCAGCAGAATCGGATTGCCGCCCGTGGCCAGGGTGCGCGCCCTGGCGGTGAATTTTGCCGCCTCCCAATAGGCTACCTGGCTGTCGTTCAGGCTTTCGGTCAGCAGCATGGCCGGATATGCCGCCGCGTGCAGGTTGTCGTAAGGACTGTAGGAGAGGATGTAGTCGTAGGTAGCCTTGTCGGCCGCCGGATTACCCCACTCGGGGTAGTCGGTGGTGGTGAGAGGCAGTGAGGGGTCCATCATGTCATTCATGACGTCGACAAACGGCACGGCAAGGTGGACGGCCTTAAAGAGGTCAGGGCGCATGTTGACCACGGCCCCCATCAGTAGTCCGCCGGCGCTGCCGCCCTCGGCCAGCAGCCGGTCCGGCGAGGTCCACTTGTTCTCGACGAGGTATTGGGCGCAGTCGATGAAGTCGTTGAAGCTGTTCCGCTTGTTCATCAGCTTGCCGTCGTCGTACCACTGCTGGCCCATATCGTCGCCGCCGCGAGGGTGAGCGATCACGTAAGCCACGCCACGATCGAGCAGCACCAGGCGCGAGCTTGAAAAAGAGGCGGGCATGCCGATGCCATAGGCGCCATAGCCGTAGAGCAACAGCGGCCGCGTGCCGTCGCGCACGAAACCTCTCTTGTAGACGATGGAAAGCGGTACTTTGGTGCCGTCGCGCGCCGTCACCCACTGGCGTTCCGAGACGTACTGCGCGGGATCGTAGCCGCCCGGCACTTCCTGACGCTTGCGCACGATGGACTTGCCGGTTTCGGTGTCGTAGTCGAAGACGGTCGGCGGCGTGACCAGGCTCTGATAGCTGTAGCGATACGTGGTGGACGTGAACTCCGGCGTGTTGCCCGGGAACGCCGAATACACCGGCTCGGGAAACGGGATCGCCGTCCACCGGCCGGACTTGAAATCGTAAATGCGCATGCGGTTGATCGCCTGCGTCTTTTCGACCGCCACCGCAAAATCGTGGAACAGATCTACCTGTTGGAGGAGCACGTCGGGGTCGTGGGCGATGAAGATCTTCCAATTCTTCGGGCCGGGATCGTCCTCGGGCGCGGTGAAGACTTGAAAGTTCTTCGCCCCCTTATCGCTCCGGATATAAAACAGCCCCTCTCGATGATCGACGTAGTAGCGATGCTGCTTCTCGCGGGGCAGGAAAAGGGTGAATTGGGATAGCGGCTGATCGGCACGGAGATAACGGACTTCGGTGGTATCGGTGCTGTTACTGGTCAGCACGACGTACTTCTTGTCACGCGTCTTCTCGACGCTGAGCGCAAAGGTCTCGTCCTTCTCTTCATAGAGCGGGTCGGAATCGGCCTGACCCAGCGTGTGGCGCCAGGCCTGATTGGCGCGCTTGTTGACCGGATCCTCAGTAGTCAGGAACAGGGCACGATTGTCGGACGCCCAGGCCACACCATCCACGCGCTCCATCGTGTCCGGAAGATCGGCGCCGGTGCGCAGGTCCTTAACGTGCAGCATGAACTGCCGGTAGCCGACGTAATCGATGGTGTAGGCCAGCAGGTTCTGATCGTCGCTCACTACGAAGGCGCCGAGCGAAGCAAACTTCTTTCCCTTCCCGAGCTCGTTCAGGTCGAGCAGGACTTCTTCCGCGCCGTCCATCCCCTTCTTGCGGCATTGAATCGGATACTGCTTGCCCTCCTCGGTGCGCGAGTAATAGTAGTAGTCGCCGCGGCGCACGGGCACGCTCAGGTCGGTTTGCTTGATGTGCGACAGCATCTCGCTGTAGAGCGCGTCTTCGAAGGGCTTCAGGCCGGCCGTCATCGCGGCGGTGTAGGCGTTCTCGGCTTCGAGGTATCTGGTAACCTCCGGGTTCGACTTCTCGCGTAGCCAGAAGTAGTTGTCCACGACGGTGGCGCCGTATCGCGTCTCCGTGTGCGGGATGACCGGCGCGACGGGCGGCTGTGGGGTCTGAGCAAGCAGGGAGCCGGTGGACAGAACTGCAGTCAGCATAAGCGATCGGAGAGGACGGCGGCAGCTCGGCATCCTTCACATCCTTTTGAATCGGGGCTCAAGGATCAATCCCGGGCTTCGTTTTTCAGTTCTTGACGGACTACCAGCATAAGCTTGGGCGGTTCCAATCGCAACGGTCAGTAGCGTATTGTCGCTAATCTGCCTCCGTTTCTCGTCTCCCGGCCAGCCACGGAGGAGCGCGGTCCTCTAGCCCGGTTTTACCGAGGCTAGTTAACGGTTGGCTATTTTGATCAGTTGCAATATCACGATTCCTTTCTGTATACTCCCTTTTTGGCTACGGGGGGGGAGCCGCCAGGTTCCTGTGTCCGCTTTGTCGTCAGACGGAACGTTGCTCATCTCAAACCCCAGGGTTTCCATCCCCGTGTGAACCGACTGGTTCGATCTGCTATGGCTAGTTCTCCCGAGAAGAGCCTGATTGCGGCCTTTGGTCTGGCTCTCTGCATTCTGCTGGCCCTCGGCGGATTGCAGTACAGGATGACCCAACAACTGGCGGCATCGGGACGCTCGTTAGCCCACACGAACGAGGTTCTGGCCAAAATCGAGGTCATCCTCGATGAGACCCGTGAGGCTGAGAGCGCGGTGCGAGCTTATGTTATCAAAGGTGACCCCGAACTGCTGGCGGCCTACAACGCGGCGGGCAGTCTCGTGCCGGGACACGTCGAAGAACTCAAGACCCTCGTCGCTGACAATCCCGCTCAGCAACAACGGGCGGAACACCTGCGGAAGCTGATCGCCAGCCGGTTCGCGGTGCTGAGGAAAGGTGTCGAACTCCGCCGTCAGGGAGGCCTCGAAGCGGCGCAGGCCTACGCTCCCATGCCCTCAGGAACATCTATCATGATCCGGATCACGGCGATCGCGGATCAGATGGAGTCTGAGGAGAGAGAGCTTTTGCAAAGCCGCACGGCTCGAGCGAACCGCACGGCAGCTGAGAGCGGTGAACTCGTCTGGGCCGGTACGCTGGCGGCCCTGGGCGTGCTCGTGCTTGCCGGGATCATCATTGGCCGGGTTGCAGTTGAGCGCCGCATCGCGCA
>JASHQD010000427.1 GCA_030037755.1 Terriglobia bacterium | reverse complement strand
CGCGGCGGCGCGGCTGGCGCGGCGGGCGGGCATCGCCGTGGTAGCCGACCTCGACACGGTGGCGGCCGGGATCGAGCGCCTGCTGCCGCTGCTCGACTACCCGATCGTCTCATCGGAGTTCCTCGCGCCGGCCACCGGCGAGCGCGATCCGTTCCTGGCTCTCGAGCGCCTGGCCCGCGACTCGGGCGCGCGACTGGTCGGCGTGACGCTCGGACGCGACGGCGCCCTGGTGTTGAGCGGCGGCCGGTTCATCTACTCGCCCGGATACCACATCGACGCCGTCGATACCACGGGCGCCGGCGACATCTTCCATGGGGCCTTTATTTACGGTCTGGTGCGGAGCTGGAAACTCGAGGATGTTCTCAATTTCTCAAACGCCATGGCCGCTTTGAACTCGACGGCGCTGGGCGCGCGCGGCGGGATCGCTTCGGAGCGGGCAGCGCGCAGCCTGATGACGCGGGGGCGGCGAAACGTCAACCGCGACTACGCGCATCGAGCCAAGGGAGATTGAGTTATTGGGTGATTGAGCGATTGAGCGATTGCGTGATTGAAGGATTGGGTGAAGGAGGCCTTGGGCATTTGGCCTCAGTGCATGAAGTTGTTCCAGTGTCCTCCTTTGTAACTCAATCACCCAATCGCTAAATCGCTCAATCACCCAATCACTCAATCTCTCAATGGCTCAATCCGTCAATTTCCCCGTTCTCACCGCCTGGATGAAATCCGTGTACGCAGGTTCCAATCCCGCGGCCCGCATTTCGATCGCGATTTGGCCGCGATGATACGCCGAGTGCATCACCACGTGCATCAGCACGTCCTCGATGCGATTCTGCCACGCCTCGCCCTTGGTATTCTTATACTCGATGGTCCTCTCAAGGTCCCCTGGTGTAAGCCCGGCGAGGTAGCCGTCCCAGACGTTGCCCAGCACCTGGACCTGGCGTCCGCACTCGTCCAGGCTCAATTCCGGCCACACGCCGGCAGCCCGGGCAGGAACGCTGAGACGCGCCAGCCACAGCCATTCAGCTCCCAGGATATGTGCCAGACGCTTCAGCCCGTGCTGCAGGGGTTCGCCCTCGTGGCCGGGCGAACCAATTCCTGAGGCAGGTCCGACCGCGCACAGCGCTCGGAACACTTCGCCGTTCGCCCAGCCGTCGTACCTGAAGAGCTTCCGGTAATGTTGGATGGTATCCATGTAAGCCTCCTGCCGTAGTTGAGCGATTGAGTCATCGGGTCATCGGATCATTGACCCCTCGGAGCAATGATTCCAATCACTCAATCGCTCAATCCGTCGACCCCCAACGCTCGCAGGTCCTGATCGAGCTGCACGGCGCTGCGAAACTGAATGGTCTTCATGCCCTCGCGCTGGGCGCACTCGAGATTCAAGGCGCGGTCGTCAACAAAGATGCAGTGCGAGGGATCCTGCTGCGTCAGCCGCAGGGCGAGCTGATAGATCGCAGCGTCCGGCTTGCGCACGCCGACGTAGCAAGAGCTCAAGAAGAGCTTGAAGATGTTGCGCAAGCCGAAACTCTCGATGCGATGTACGTTCAGCTCCAGCGACTCGTTATTCAGCGTGGCCAGCAGATACTTCCCTGTCGACGCTGCGCGCTCCATGACTTGAAGCGTGTCGGGATAAGGTTTCGATTGCGCAAACATGAATTTTCGAAACGCCTCGCGGGTAAAGGGCCGGTCGCGATAGAAGACCGTGCGGTCGAGGTATTGGTCGAGGGTCAACTGCGCGGTGTCCAAAGCGGCGGCCAGGAACTCGTGCCGGTTCTCGAATTCCACCAGATCCAACCCGAACTCCTGCGCGGCGGCCCGGCGCTCGCCGTGATCCCATCCGTTCGTCCCGAGCACTCCGCCGACGTCGCTGA
Organism: Terriglobia bacterium; assembly: GCA_030037755.1. GTDB lineage: Bacteria > Acidobacteriota > Terriglobia > UBA7540 > UBA7540 > Gp13-AA77. Next base: position 11,108 of record JASHQD010000427.1, on the reverse strand, counting down.
AGATTGTAGTGATTTCTCCGATGGCCGCCTCCCTGTTTCAGAACCTGAATTGCCAGTTTAGCGGAAAGCGCGGCGTAGGGCACTCCTTGCGCGGTGCCCCGGTCAGAATCGACCATCTTGGCGCGAAAATCGGGAACCTTCTGGCTGGGGCGGCTTCAAATCATCCGGATGTTATACTTCGAGTGAAGCGTTTCACCTAGTTCGTACTGCCATGCTTCTTTGGATCGCACTCGGTCTCTATGGCGTGGGGATTCTACTCACGCTGCCGTCGGTGGCCAGCCGCCGGCCGGCGTTGCCGCGACCTGCCCTGATCGCGCTCTGCTCGGGTCTCGCGCTTCACGCCGCGTGGCTCATCCTCGACGCGAAGCGTCTCGGGCGGCTGCCCGTAACCGACGTCCACAGCGCTATCTCCTTTTTCGCCTTCGACCTTACGCTGGCTTTCCTGATCATTTACTTGAGATACCGGCTCGTCTGGCTCGGACTCTTCATGCTTCCCTTTGTCTTCCTTCTGGCGCTCGCGGCGGCATTGCAAGCCGGGCCGTCCTTCGATTCTCCAAGCTTCCGCGGCGGCTGGGTGGCGGTTCACGTGGCGGCGATGTTCCTCGGCTACACCGGATTCTTCATCACCTTCGCCGCCGCGGCCATGTACCTGCTGCAGGAGCGTCAACTCAAATCGAAGCACGCGCGTCCCCTTTATCAGCGGTTGCCGTCGCTCGAGGTCTGCGACCTTCTCTACTACCGCTCGCTCGTGTTCGGCAACATTTTTCTGGCGATTGGCCTGATCACAGGATTCGTCTGGGCCAGCCGGACCTGGAGTGGATCGTGGCAGTACGATCCCAAGATTTTGGCGACCGTCGTAACCTGGCTCATTTACCTGGTGTTATTTTCCGCTCGAGCCAGCGGCACCTGGCCGGGCCGCCGCTCGGCCTACGGCGCGATCTTCGGATTCGCCGCCGTCATGGTTACGTTTCTGGGGGTGAGTTTTTTGAGCGGGCAGCATGGATTTTTGCCGACCCCATAGCTTCTGGAGAAGTGACGAGTGGCGAGAACCAGTTGGAAGCGAGAGGTGAGTGCGGGAAGGCAGGTCAATCGTGGATAACGTACTGACTTTTGATTCAACCGTCGCGAAGCCTAAAAGCTATAAAGACCTTGTAGTCTGGCAGAAGGCCATGCTGCTTGCCAGGGTCATCTACTCAATCACAGCGACTTTTCCCTCCGATGAGAGATTCGGCCTTGTGGCCCAAATGCGCCGCGCGGCCGTCTCCATACCGTCGAATGTGGCGGAGGGTCAGGCCCGGCACACTCGAAAGGAATTTGTTCAGTTTATTTCTCACGCTGAGGGTTCTGTAGCAGAGGTCGAAACTCAATTGATGTTGGCTTGCGACCTGGGTTTTTGCAAACCAACCAGCAGCGATCAAGCTTTCGAACTCCTCGATGAGCTAAGCAGGATGCTAAATTCGCTCCGGCGAAAGCTTACGGCAGGTGTGGCATGACTGGTTTTCGATCGGGCGAGGATTACCCGCTGCGCGACTCTTGCGACTTCTCACTCGCCACTCGCCACTCGCCACTCGCCGCTTTGCCCGTCACTCGTCACTTGTCACCGCACCTATGAACCTCATTCTCGTCGGAATCAGTCACCGCAGCGCTCCCGTGGAGATCCGGGAACGGATGAACATCCACGAGTCCCGCCTGTCGGCTGCGCTTGACGATCTGATGGCGCGTGACGGAATCCGCGAGGCACTGATTCTCTCCACCTGCAACCGGGTCGACCTGGCCGCTGCCGGCGAAGAGGGAGCCGAAACGGAGTCTCCGCTCCGCCGATTCCTTACCGATTACCATCGTTACGACCCCACGGCTCACGAGCAGCACCTTTACTGGTACCGCGACGCGGATGTGGTCCGGCATCTGTTTCGAGTCGCGTGCAGCCTGGATTCCATGATCGTCGGCGAGCCGCAGATCCTGGGTCAGTTCAAGCAGGCCTATCTCACGGCCCGCGAAGCGGGGGCCCTGAGCGGCACGCTGCGCGATGTGAGCGAACAGGCCCTGGCGGTAGGACGGCGGGTGCGCCGCGAAACCGGACTTGGCACCAGCGCGGTCTCGGTATCTTATGCGGCGGTGGAACTGGCACGCAAGATTTTTGGCACGCTTCGCGGCAAGACGATTTTCATTCTGGGCGCCGGCAAGATGAGCGAACTTGCCGCGCGGCACCTGGTGTCGAGCGGCGCAAGCTCGATTCTGGTTTCGAACCGGACTTACGAGCGGGCCCGGGAGTTGGCCGCCGCTTTCAGTGGCACGGCCGTCCCCTTCGAGAGCGTGCTCACGCAGCTGCAGCGCGCGGATATCGTGATCAGTTCCACCGGCTCGCCCGATTTTATCGTGACGCGCGCGGCCGCGGAGCACCTGTTGGCTGAACGCAAGCAGCGTCCCATGTTTTTTGTGGACATCGCGGTTCCGCGGGACATCGATCCAGCCGTCAATGAACTCGACAACGCGTTCGTGTATGATATCGATGATCTCGAGCAGGTGGTCAAGGAGAATCTCGCCGAGCGCCAGCGCGAAGCGGTACGGGCTGAAAAGATCGTGGAGGAAGAGCTGGAGCGCACGCTGCGCCGGCTGGCGTCGCGCGAGCTTGCGCCGACCATCGTGGCCCTGGAGCAGCGGCTGGAGAGCATCCGGCGGGCGGAGATCGAGCGCTATCGCGGTCGGCTGGGCGCTCTCACCCCGGAGCAGCGCGAGAGCGTGGAGGCGTTGACGCGTGGGATGCTCAACAAAATTCTGCACGGACCGATTACCGAGATGAAGAGCCGCGCGGGCGGCCCGGAACACAGCGCGCTTGTGAATCTGGTACGGCGGATGTTTGGCGTGAACGATTGAGCGCCTGCAGGTGGACTCGGCCAGGGCGTCGACCGCGACTGGAAAAGGTGCGGCGCCTAAAGTAAGACTTGAAGTTTTGTCGGCGCTCCGACATTTGAGGGTTAGGTTCATGAGACTGACTGTGGGAACTCGTGGCAGTGCGCTGGCTCTCTGGCAGGCGAACTGGGTGCGTGACCGGCTGGTGATCCTTCGTCATGCGGCGGAGATTCAGATTATTCAGACAAGCGGGGATGAGGGGCTTTCGCAGCCGGCGGCAGGTGGAGCAAGTGGTTTGCCGGGTGGCGTCAAGGGGCTTTTTATCAAGGAACTTGAAGAGGCGCTGCTCGAAAAGAGAGTCGACGTGGCTGTCCACAGCCTGAAGGATCTGTCGATGGATCAGCCTCCAGGCCTGGTCATCGCCGCGGTCTCGGAGCGCGAGGATCCTCGCGACGTGCTGGTCTGCCGTGACGGGGTGTTACTCGAGCAGGGTGGCTTCATCGGACTCCCGGCGGGCGCACGCGTAGCCACCGCCTCGGTCAGGCGGCAGGCGCAATTGCGTCATCTGCGTCCCGACCTCCAATACGCGCCGATCCGCGGCAACGTGGACACCCGCCTGCGCAAGCTTGACGCCGGCGAGTGCGACGCCGTCGTCCTGGCGGCGGCAGGTCTGGTCAGGCTCGGGCTCGAAGCGCGTATTTCTTGGGTCTTCAGTCCCGATCAGCTCTGCCCCGCTCCGGGCCAGGGAGCCCTGGGAATCGAAACCCGTGCCGACGCGGCACTGGGGAGTGGATCGGTTGAACATGCCGTGGCGCCGATCGAGGATCGGGTGACTCGCCGCGCGATACGCGCCGAACGGACTGTCGTGTGGTGCCTGGACGGCAATTGCTCGACGCCGCTGGGCGCATACGCGGAGCCTGCCGGCGACCTCTTATCGTTGACCGCTGTCGTAGCCAGCCCGGACGGCAGCCGCTTGATCCGCGCCAGCGCCTCGGGTCCGCAGGCAAAACCGGAGGAGCTTGGAAATCGCGTGGCCGAGGACCTGCTGCGGCAGGGGGCTCGCGAAATTCTGGACGACTTCTCCCAGTCTCAGGCTTCGGCGCCCACCCCGCAATGAATCCGCTTTCCGGAAAACGGATCGTCATCACCCGGACTCGCGCCCAGAGTGAGCCCCTCGCGGGCCCGCTGGAGGCGCTCGGTGCAACGGTGATCTCGGTGCCCACGATCGAAATCCGCGATCCCGATTCCTGGGCCACGCTCGACAACGCGCTCTCGCGCCTCTCCGAATTCGATTATCTCCTGATGACTTCCGTGAACGGAGTTGAGAAACTCCTTGAACGTCTCACGGCCACCGGACGCACGGTTGCCGATCTCGAACCGCTCCAGGTCGGCGCCATCGGACCTGCTACCGCCGCCGTACTTCAGGCGGCCGGCATCCGGGTCGACCTCCTCCCCACAAGCTATCGCGCCGAGGGTCTGCTCGAAGCGCTGAGAGGCCTGGACGTGACCGGCAAGAGCTTCCTGATTCCGCGAGCAAAAGTCGCACGCGACGTTGTGCCGCGCGTCCTCACCGATCGGGGCGCGCATGTCGAGGTTGTGGAGGCCTACCAGACCGTGCTGCCTAGCTTCGAATCCGGCGTCGAATCCGCAGCCCTGCGCAACGCTTTAGATCCGCCGCCCGATCTCGTAACCTTCACCAGTTCATCGACTGCCCTGAACTTCGCGCGTCTCCTGGAAAGCGGGACAGCGGAAACGCTCCTTGAGCCCGGCAACGTGCGCGCTGCCTGCATCGGTCCGATCACGTCCGACACTGCCCGCTCTCTCGGATTTCATGTCGCGCTTGAAGCGGCGGAGTACACCATTCCGGGACTGCTGGCGGCGATTCGCGACTACTTCATAAACGACGCCGGGAACGATAAACGACGCCGGGAACGCGATCGGAGATAAGCATTGAAGGAGATTTGTCAAAGCGACTTAGGGGCGTTAGCTTGCGATCAGGGGGACACATGCCAAGGAAATCATCATCATTAGTATTCGTCGCGGGTCTGATCCCGCTGGCACTGGTAACTCTTCGACCATGGCCCGGGATGGCTCAAGGACCCGCAAATCCCCCGGCCGCGCCAGCGAAACCGATATCGGCCGAGCAATCGGTCGCAACGTCTCAGACCCCGCAAGCTCACGATCTCACCGCCACAGACCTTGAAGCGTTCCTCGATGGCGTCATGCCGATCGAACTGAAGGCCGACGACATCGCGGGCGCCGTGGTCGCAGTCGTCAAGGACGGGCATCCGCTCTTCGCCAGAGGCTACGGTTACGCGGACGTCGCCAAGAAATCGCCCGTGACGACAGACGGCACCTTGTTTCGCCCGGGATCCATTTCCAAGCTGTTCACCTGGACCGCAATCATGCAGCAGGTGGAGGCAGGCAAGCTTGACCTCGACCATGATGTGAACGATTACCTCGACTTCAAGATTCCCGCCACTTACCCGCAGCCGATCACGCTGCGCAACCTGATGACGCACACGCCGGGGTTCGAGGAAAGCTTTAAGAATCTGATTCAAGATGGCAATGCCACTCACATCATGCCGCTCGGACCTTACCTTGCGGGCCACGTGCCGGCGCGCATCTACCCACCAGGACCGGTTCCGGCGTACTCGAATTATGGCGCAGCGCTCGCCGGCTATATCGTCCAGCGCGTTTCAGGAGAGCCGTTTGCAGATTACATCGACAAGCATATCTTTAAGCCACTGGGAATGACGCATTCGACCTTCGCGCAGCCGCTGCCGCCCGATCTGAAGCCGCTGATGTCCCAGGGGTACATTACCGCCTCGGATCCGCCGCATCCCTTTGAAGTCCTCGTCGTTTCGCCTGCCGGGGCGCTCTCCACCACGGCTGACGACATCTCGCACTTCATGATCGCCCACCTGCAGAACGGGGAGTACAACGGCGCCACGATCCTGCGTCCCGAGACCTCCATGCTGATGCACTCCGCGCAGACCGGTCCGCATCCGGCGCTCGACAAAATGGCGCTGGGATTTTACGAGAACAATCTCAACGGGCATCGCATCATCGGGCACGGCGGCGATACCGTCTACTTTCACAGCCAGCTTGGCCTGATTCCGGACGAGAACGTCGGGCTGTTTGTTTCGTACAACAGTGCCGGCAAGGGGAACCTGGGCGGCCGCGCTGCGCTGTTCGAGAACTTCATGGACCGCTACTTCCCCGCTCCCAAGCCGAACCAGCCCGCGCTAGCCAGCGCCAAACAGGACGTGCAGGAACTCGCGGGATATTACCGCAGCAGCCGGCGATCCGAGAAGAGCATCCTGAGCCTCGAGTCTGCATTCGATCAAGTGAAAGTCGTCGCCAACTCCGACGGAACCATCACGGTGAACGGTCTCGGCGGGCCGGGGTCGGATTACAAGAACATGCGCGAGATCGCACCGTCGGTGTTTCACAGTCCGCGGGACAGCTCGCGCATCGCCTTCGCCCGCGACGCGTCAGGACAGCCGGTGCTCTGCCTCGACTTTCCGGTTTTTGTTTACCAGCGGGTTCCGTGGTACAAAAACACGGCGCTGAATAGCGTGCTGTTCTTCGGCAGCCTGATCGTCTTCGGACTGGCCCTCGTATTCTGGCCGCTGGCGGCGATCCTGCGCTGGCATTACGGGCGCCCGCTCGAACTCACCCCGAGAGAACGGCAGGCTCGGAGAATGGCGCGCGTCGTCTGCCTGATCGACGCCGCGTTTGTGTTGTCCTGGATTGCATTCGGCGCTTTCGTCGAGCAGAACCTGAGCCTGCTCAGCGATTCCTTCGATCCCTGGATGCGCTTGATCCAGCTCGCGGGCCTCTTGGGGATAATCGGGATGTTCGTGGTGGTTTACAACGCCTGGCGAAGCTGGGGAAATCGAGAGCGGTGGTTCTGGAGTAAAGCGGGCGAGACTCTGATCGCGCTTGCCTGCATCGGACTGACGTTCTTTGTACTCAACTGGCACGTGCTGGCTTTGAGTTTGAACTACTAGGGCCACACGGCCTTGCTGGCAATGAGCTGGAACCCTCGCGATCCAGCCTCTTTGCGGACATCGGCCAGGTGTTCGCGACCGGATGCCCCGCGGCCGGACGCGATCTCCGTCTCCGCCAGCGCAAGTTTGCCGCGTAGCTCGACACCGCCCAGACCGAGCCGGTGCGCCTCGCCGATCACTTGGCTGAGTTCCGGCGTCCAATCAGCGGAGCCGTTCTGTCGGTGACCACTTGTGGCGCTGGCCTTGACGGCAGCGGTCGCGATCACCTGCTCGAGGCGATCGTAACGGTACGGCGCCTTCTTGACGGGGTGCTGTGCCTGCGCCAGCACGGCCAAGGCTTCCTGGTGCCTTGCTTGAGCCGCCAGATCCTCCGCGAGCACCAAGGCCGCCTCGAGGGATTCGTCAGGGTGCTTGTCCGCGAGGGCCGCCATGGCTTGGCGCGTTGGAGCTTCCGGCGAACGAACGTCGCCCCGAGACAACGCGATCTTTGCAAGGCGTACGTGGCACTCGCTGACGGTCGCATCCGTATCCGTTCTTCCTGGCCACTTTGCCGCCACGGCGCGCGCATCGGCCTCAGCCTTGCCAAGAGTCGCCTGCGCCCCGTCGAGATCACCGCGGTCCCACAGCACATCACTCAGGCCGACTTCGGCATCGGGGACGCTAAATGCTTCGACCTGCCGGTAAAGCTTGATCGACTCTTCATAGTCGCGCTTGGCCGCGTCCAGATCGCCGGTCCGGCGCTCGGCCTCCGCCAGATTCTGCAAGGCTCCGGCTAACGCGCCACCCTCACCGCGCTCGCGATCGATGGCCGCCGCCTCGCGCAGCATCTTGACCGCCGGCGTCACATCGCCGTCGGACGTGAGCATTCCCCCGAAGTTCACTTCCACATTGGAAAGAAAGCCGCCGCCCGGATCGCTCTTCGAGACTGAAGCCAGCAATTCTTCAAAACTGCGCCTGGCCTGAGGGATCTCACCCTCCGTCCATTCGGCGGTAGCCATGCCAATGAGATCGAAGTTGATCTCGTCCACGTTGTGAATTTCGCGCGCAACGGACAGGGCGGCGTCGTAGTGCTTTACGGCCTCTTTCGGATTCGGATTAGCAGTAATAATCTCGCGGTTTCCCAAGCGGCGCTCGATCTCCATCACGCAGCGACGGTCGCCCAGCTTTTGGCACGCGCTACGGGCCTCAAGGGTCGCAGCCAGCGATTGCGGCTCCGCGCCCATTTGGCCCAGAATCCCGCCCTCGAGCGAACGCAGCCGCGCTTCGAGCAAGAATGCCCCCAGAGTGTGAGCTTTCCGTTCACCGCGCCGGCAGGCGTCCAGAGCGCGCTGGTTGTCGCCGATCGAGGCTCGCGCATAGGCGTCTGCCTGATCGATGGATGGGTCGTCACTTAGAGGCTGTGGAAGCCGGCGGAGTTGATCCAGCACCGTCAAGGCTTCTTGATCGCTTCCAGTCTTGATCAGGTCCCAGGCCAGCTCCGTTCCATACTGAAGGTCGTCCGGAAAGGCGCTGTAAAGCGTCCTCCGGATGGCTTTCGACGCCTCCGGTTCGCGGCTTGCGCCCCGGTAGTTTGCCTCCACAAAGAGCCGGGTCCGGCGATCCAGGTGCTGCGAAAGCTCATAAGCCCTGCGCATTTCGACTTTGGCCTGCTCGTCATAGCCCATAAAGCTCCAGGCCGCACCAAGCTGAAGATGTCCGAGGGGAAAGTTCGGGTCCATCGCAACGACCTGTTTCATGAGATCGCGAGCCACGATGTCGTTCTCGCGATCCAGTTCACGGAGCCCGGCGGTGTAGAATCGGGCGGCTTCCAGGGTAGACGGCAGCAAGGCCCGTTCTTCCGTGGGAGTCATTTGTGAGGCGGGCAGGCCCAGGCTATCGCGAAGATCCTGCCCCGCCTCTACGGCGAGATCAAAGAGATGGTCTTCCCTACCTGTCTCACTGCGCGTCGCGACGATCTCGCCCGTGGCGGTGTCCTGCAGGCGCAGATCGAGACGGATTCGCGAGTTGCCCGGCAGTACGGTATAGGATCCCAGCAGCACATCATCGGCGGCCAGACGCTGTCGAAGAGCCGCCAGGGTGTCGCGGGAGAGCGCGGGAGGATCATTCGGCAAGACTTCGGCCTTGGCCCGCTCGACGTCCTGTTCCGGGACGATGCGCAACTCTCCCGTAACCCCCACTTCGGTCGCCAGCATCTCGGGCAAGGCGTTCTCGAGCCACTTCACGTCGTCCCTGCCGGACAGGTTTTCGACGCCGATCACGGCGACGGAGCGCCGCAGAGCTACCTGTGGGCTCGATTTCGCGGTTGGCGGCTGGACTGGCCGGCGCGTGTCAAGATGCAGTAGATAGCCACCGGCGACACCCAGGGCTGCGATGGCGGCGACCGCCCCAACAAGCCAGGGAATTCGCCGCACCGGCTTGCGGCCGCTCGAAGCCAGACCGGCCGCTTTCTCCGGCGCTTCCCCACGTCCGGGTACGACCTCACCGTTGGCGGGCTCCAGCCGCACAGTCCGAAACTCGAACACCGGAACGTACGCACCCTTGGGCAGATCGATGATGATCGGGTCGCCGGCCCCAACCGTGCGGTAGTACACGGCCAGCTTGTCGCGAAGCTTACCAGCGCCGACACGGACGCAAGGATCAGTCCGCGGATCGTAGGACGTTGGACGATCGAAGACCTCCAAGCCGATGGAGTACTCCTTGAGGTCACCGGTCTTCCCGGCCAGCGTCCTTTCAACCGTGAAGCACAGGAAACGACTCGCCTGCGTTGCCCTTTTGAAAAGCCCCGAGGAGCAAATTCTGTCCAGTTGTTTCCGAACGGCCTCGGGCGATGGCGCCTCGCGGGGTCGCGCGACCGCCTGACCATTGGAGCCGCTCGCTTGGCCGCCAATGCCGGCTGGATCCCTTGAACTAACCGGGTCTCCCACCTTGAGCCCTCGCTTGCGGACTAAGCTATCACAGATTTGTTACAGAGCGAAGGACGACCGTAAGTCTTTTGGGCACAGCTAATTTGAAGCAGGGATAACGGTAACCTACCCCGCGGCTATTGACTCGCCTTTGGGCAAAACCGTACAGTCCCGCCCGTTCGACGCATGTGTGCGGCGCTACCCGGCCCTCCGCGAGCCCGCACGCACGCCAGAGACAAGAAATCCCAAGGGAGGACTCATGAGAATCCACAAAGTTGTTGTTGCGATCACGTCGCGATGTTTGCGCGCGACACGGCTTGATGGTCTACCGTTGCTGTCAGGCCTGCTCTTGATCGTGCTCAGCGCACGGAGCGCCGGAGCGCAAGGATACAAGGTAACCCAGATCAATCCGCCGGGTGCCACGTACGGCTCCCAAGCGGAGGGACTCAATAGCACGGCGACTAGGGTCGTTGGCTACTACTGGACAACCGACAGCAACAACGCCACCGCCTTCGAATGGTTCGGCGGTAACAACTACAAGAGCTTTTCGTTCCCGCAGCAGGGTGCCTACAACACCCGGGCCTTCAACATCAACGACTCGGGTACCATCGTCGGCCAGTTCCAAAGCTCAAACGGCCTTTACAACGGCTTCATCTACTCCGGCGGCAAGTTCACCCAGTATGACGTTCCTGGAGGATTGGGTGTGTTCAATACGTCGCTGTTCGGCGTCAACAATAGCGACAATTACTCCGGATCGGCAGGCTGCACCGGGTATGGAGGCCCGTGCTACGGCTTCGTTCTCATCAACGGCGTCCTCAGCACATTCTACGGCAGCGGCACCGACTGGACGCAGGCTTATAGCATCAACAACCTCAACGAGACGGTCGGCCAATACGTTGATGCCAGTGGCAACTCTCATGGTTTCTACCGGGACGCCAACGGCAACGTCAGCACGATCGACTATCCCGGCACGACTTCGTCCGGCCTCTACGGGATCAACGATTCGGGCGAGATGACAGGGTGGTATAGCAATCCGGAGGGCAATTCGCAGGGCTACACCTACCTTAACGGCCAATTCACCGTCACCGACTTCTGGTCAATGACCGCAATCAACAACAGCGGAGCGTACGTGGCCTTCAGCAGCGGCATTGACTACCAAGTGTCTGGACTCCTCGCCGTCCCTCAAGCCTTCAAACTCGCCACGGTCGAGATCCCTGGCGCCACGAGCACGAGCACCTTTGATATCAACGACTCGAACGTGGAGGTCGGGACTTACACGAACAGTCAAGGGGTTGCCAACGGCATGATGCTGGCCGCCGGCAAAGTGACGAACATCAAT
>JASHQD010000426.1 GCA_030037755.1 Terriglobia bacterium | reverse complement strand
GCCTCTCACCGAACCGTATCCGTTTCCATTCAGCGATAGTGCCGCTGAGTTGGATTATCGGCCGCTGCTCTCGGCGTTGATGCTGGATCGTCTCCGCGGACGCGATCGCAGCGAGATTGCGCGCGCTTTCCAGCGCGGCGTGGCGCAGGGACTCGCGGACGCGATTGATTTGCTCTGCGGGCAACATGGGCTCGACACGATCGTGTTTTCGGGCGGCGTCTTCCAGAATGAGCTCTTGATGAGAGATTTGAAGTCTCTTCTCGGCAATGGCCGTTTTGAAATCCTGACGAATCACGCGGTGCCACCGAACGATGGAGGAATCAGTCTCGGTCAAGCCGCGATCGCGGTTGTCGGTAGCCGGTTAGCGGTTGCCGGTTGATCGTAGATCGTGGATCGTGGATCGTAGATCGTGGTTCGTGGTTCGTAGATCGTGGTTCCGTTTCCACGAACCAAGATCGACGATCGTTGTTCGTAGTTCGTGATTCGGCCGTGAGGAACGATCCACGATCCACGATCTACGATCCACGAACCACGATCTACGATCAGAACAACGGACAACGGACAAAAGGCCATGCACGAATTGTCGATAGCGATGAACATCGTTGAAATCGCCGAGAGCGAAGCCGGGCGCCGCAATGCGCGCATTGAGGCCGTCCACCTGCGCCTCGGGCCGCTCTCCGGAGTGGTGAAAGACGCGCTACTTTCCGCCTGGGAACTGGCATGCGAAAATACAGTGTTGGCGGGTTCCAGGCTCGTCGTCGAAGACGTGCCGCTGGTGGTCTATTGCCCGCGCTGTAAAGCTCAACGAACTCTTGATTCGATATCATTTCTCTGCCCTGAATGCCAGAGTCCGACACCGGACGTCGTGCACGGCCGGGAGTTGGAGGTTTTCGCGCTGGAAGTGGGAGACGCTGCATGACGCCGCGACTGGTCGAAGTGCGCCAAAACGTCCTGAAGCACAACGATGAGGTGGCGCGCGCGCTGCGCCAGCGGTTCCACGCGTCGGGCGTCTTCGTGGTCAGCCTGGTATCGAGCCCCGGTTCGGGCAAGACGACATTCCTCGAGAGGACTCTGACCTCGCTTCGGCCCGGATACCGGGTGGCGGCGCTGGTCGGCGATCTTGCCACCGAGAACGACGCGCGGCGCCTCGCGCGCAGCCAGGCTCCCGTCAAGCAGATCGTGACCGGAACGCTGTGCCATCTGGAAGCGTCGATGATCGAGAAGGCGCTGGACGGTTGGAATCCCGGTGAGCTGGATTTTCTCTTCATCGAGAATGTGGGAAACCTGGTCTGCCCGTCGTCGTACGATCTCGGCGAGGACCTGCGCCTGGTGCTCGTCTCCGTGACCGAGGGCGAGGACAAGCCGCTGAAATATCCGACGATCTTCAACACCTCGGACCTCGCGATTGTGAGCAAGATGGACCTCGCGCCCGCCGTGGAGTTCAACTGGCCGGCGCTCGAGAAGAATATTCAGGCGGTGCGCCCGGAGATGCGCGTGATCCGCGTCTCGGCGAAAACCGGTCAGGGCATGGATGAGTGGCTGGAATCGTTAACCGCGCTCCGGTCGAGTGCGGGCGCAGTGCCGGGCCCATGACGTCCGCTGCGTGAAATGCGCGAGAGAGGAAAGGGCGGGAACGAATCCGGCGACCGGAGGAGAGTGCTGGCCGTCACTGCAATTTCAAATGTATTGAGATAGAGTATGTCTGGCGTTTTTCGTCCTCATCCGGATCCGGGCGAGCCGCCCGGTGGATGAAGGCCAAGAGGCCGATGATAGCCTAGCCTACTGGCTGGCGGCGTTCAACAGGCACGACATGAACGAAAGTTGCCCAAATGCGCGACGCTGTTCGCTAAGCCGTTTGGAAAGAGCAGGATACCTCGAAATGAGCAGCGCGACAACTGCCCGGCAAATTCCCGCTCAATTCCGGCGACCTCACAAAGCCGGAATGTGCTTTATAATAAATCAGATACAGAGGGCCGGTGGCGGAGCGGGCCGGAATGGGAGCGCTCGGAAAACGGGAATATCCCGCAGAATGATGAAGATACGGCGAAATAGGCGCCAGATCGAGTGTTTCAGACACCCACCCTCCAAAGCTGGAATGTCGATTGTTTTCAGTAAGATAACCCTAAATGGGGGGCTAGTCGATCCTGGAATGTGCTTTAGAATCAACAAAAAAGGGCTAGGGGAATAATTTACCCAAAGCTGGAATCTCCTTTGGAATCAAGCGCTGCGTTTTTGGAAGATGCGGAAAAACCGCAAAACAGTGAAGGACGCGCGGGGCTACATCAAGCCGGCGGGAAGCAAAGAATTGGACCGGGTGCGGAAAGCGCACTTGCCGGCTGAAGGTGCGCGGATGCAGACACCATCGCTACGAATGGGTGGTGACATTGCGAAGGCGGGACCAGAGTTATATGCTCTTGTTGAAAGCCCAGGATCAGAGAAGTGACTCGCGCGGACCGAAGGCACTCTTGTGCGGCCACGGGGAGGACTCGATGTCTAAGAAACTTGGGAGCGTTTTTGTTCTGGCCACCGCCAGCCTCCTCATTCCAGGCACGCTGTGGTGTCAGCACGTCATTCCGCACCCGGAACTGCCCCTCTCCGACACGCGGGCCGTCGAGAAGGCCGAATGGAAGGTCTTTGGCAAGGTAACGGACTTCAAAGGACAGCCCGTTCCCGGCGCTTCAGTGCTCACCGATGTCGGCCTTGGCGCCTCGTATACCCGGCACCTGACAACCGGCATTCAGGGCGGATTCGAAACGCTCTATGACATGCAGGCGACCACGTTAAAGAGCCTTTCCGTGCGGCTGACGGTGACCGCTTCCGGATATCACGACGCCCACGATTTCGTCGACTTCAACCAGGGTGGCAAGACCTGGGAGATTGACATAACTTTGCGCCCGGCAAACGAGGGCGCGGATGAACTGAAGGTGGAATCGCTGGTGGAGACGCTGGCGCCCCCGATGGGCGAGGCGTTGCAGAAGGATCCCAGCCTGGCCTCGTCAAGGAAGGATCTGGAACGGGGAGCGGCCGCATTCCTGGATGGCGATGCGGTGAAGGCCATCCCAAATCTTCAGAAGGTGGTCGATCACCACGCGGATTGCGGGCGTTGCCGGACCTACCTGGGCCTCGCCATGTTGAATGCCGGCAACTGGAACGGCGCCGGACAACAGTTCCTGGAGGCTGACAAGGCGGCGCAGACCAACGGCACGAAGACCGACAAGGCTCAGTCTCTGCTGATTGTTGGCGAGATGGAGAACTGGAAGGGCGAATACGACAAGGCCGCCGGATTTCTGATGCAGGCCAAGGACCTCGACCCCAAGAACGCCTTCATCCTGCAGGAACTCGGCCGCACGCTGATTTTCCAGAAGAACTGGGAAGCCGCCGATCAGTATCTGAATGAGGCCTCGAACGCCGGTGCGCCGAAAGAAGCGCTGCTGCTCCGGGTGCGCGCGCTGGTGGAGGAAGGCGATCCGGCGACGGCCGACGCGATCATGAGGGAGTACATTGGCAGCGCCAGTGTCAGCGGGCTTCCACCCAACGTGCGGAGTCTCAACTCACAGGTCGAAGCCCGGCTCAGCCTGCAGAATGCCACCCAGGTACAATCCGCGGTCACGCAGCCGCTGCCGGAGTTGATCGCGGCGGTTCCGGAGCTCAAGGGAATCGAGCCGGCGGCAAGCCAGGACGGCCTGCCGTCTATTCTGCAGAAGACGGGTGAGAACGTCAGCGCCTTCTTCACCGGTTTTCAAAATACGGTTTCGGTCGAACAAGTGCGCGAAGAGCGCCTCGGCAAGAACGGCAAGGTCAAGGATTTTCAGGATCTGAAGTTCCAATACCTGCTCATCAGCCAGCCACAGCGGGGCCGGATGGAGCTGCAGGAGTATCGGACAGATCGGCGCGGCTATCCCACCGGCCCCACCGGTCTTGACTCCGGCTTCATGCTGACTTCAGGATTCGCCTCCGCATCGTTGTTGTTTCATCCGGCGTATCAATCGGGCGCCAAATTCCGCTATCTCGGCCGGCAGAAAGTGAATGGCACGACTCTGGACGTGGTCGCCTTTGCTGAAATACCCGACAAAGCCGAGATGATCGAGCGCTTCAACACCCACGACGACTCGATTCTGGTTGTATTTCAGGGTCTGGCCTGGATCGACGCCGGCACTTCCAAGATCGTCCGGCTGAGGACAGATCTGCTGAAGCCGGAAAGCAAGATCCGCCTCGAGCGGCAGACGACCGAAATCACTTACGATCCGGTGCAGTTCAAGCAGGTGGCGTCCACGGTGTGGCTGCCGAGCGACGTCGCGGTGACGGTGGAGTGGGCGGGCAAGACGTTCCGCAACACGCATCACTATTCCGACTTCAGGCTCTTCAATACCGATACCCAGGAGCACGTCAAGCCGGTGAATATTCCCGCTCCGGCCCCGGGGGAAACCGGCGGCCAGGCGCCGGGCGGGAATCCGGGCCAGTCGGAGAATCAAAAGTAGCCTAGTTTAATTGTCCTCGATCGCGCACCTCGCACTTCAAGCGGCGATCAAGGGGCGAGGGAGAGCATGTTCTACGCCGGGACGTCCGGGTTCGCCTATCCAAGCTGGAAGCCGCGATTCTATCCGCCGGACCTCGGCTCCAAGAAATTCCTGGAGTATTACGCTTTGCGGCTGAACAGCGTGGAGATCAACTACACCTTCCGCCGTCTCCCGGCCGAAAGCACGCTCGAGAACTGGATCAAGGCCACGCGCGAAGGCTTCCTCTTCTCCCCGAAGGCGCATCAGCGCATCACGCACATCGCGCGCCTGCGCGGCGCCGCCGACTTCACCAGCGTCTTCCTGCGCTCCATCGATCCGCTGCGCGCCACGCATCGTCTGGGGCCGATTCTCTTTCAGCTTCCGCCGTACTTCCGTCGCGACGATGCCGTGCTCGGCGAATTTCTGGGCTCGCTGCCCGAAGACCTCCGCTACTCGTTCGAGTTCCGGCACGAGTCGTGGCTGACCGAAGAGGTCTACGCGATTCTGAAGCGCCACAACGTGGCGCTGTGCCGTGCGGAATCGGAGAAGATGGAAATTCCCGAAGTCACGACCGCGGACTTCGCCTACTTCCGGCTGCGCAAGCCGGAATACTCAGCGGAGGAACGCCAGGCAATCCTGAAGAGCGTCCGCAAGATCACGGCGCAAAATCAGGACGTGTTCACGTTTTTCAAGCACGAGGAGAGGCCGGACGGGGCGCTGAACGCCGAAGAGTTGTTGAAGGAGGCCCGCTGACCCGGGCTATTGCCCGCTGGAGGAGTGGGTTTCGGCGGTGTGCGTCGACATTGCGGAAGCATCGTCGGACTCGGCGATGATCTCGGTCGTAAAGGCCTGAATTCTGGCCCCGCGGCGCCAGGCATTGAGGGGCAATCCCGCCTTGGCGCAGGTCTGCTCGAGGAATTCCTCGCGGTTCCAGCCCCACTCAACGGGCACTTGAGGCAACAGCAGACCGCGCCGGAGCCCGGTTGAGATCATCAGGCCGTGGACGCCGACTTCGATCCCGGCGGGCGCAATATCGGTGAGCGGCGAAAGCACGCTGATTTCAATGTTGATGTGAGGAAGCTCCGCCCGGCTGACGGGCGGGAAGCGCGGATCGCAGAGCGCGGCGGAGGCGGCGCAACCGGCAACAGTCTGGACCAGCGGCTCGTCAGGTTCCACGTGGCCGATGCAGCCGCGCAATTCGCCGTGCCGGCGCAGGGTCACGAATGCCCCCCGATGCTCCGCCAGCTTTCCGGAGCAGCCCTTCAAGTTCGGCGGCGACTGCTGCAGAATCGCGGCTTCCAGCGATCGCCGGGCAATCGCCAGCAGGATCTGACTTTCGTCCTCAGTGAGCGGCGACATCCTTTTCTTTCCGCTCCTCTTCCATCCCCGGCATCAAGACCACCCGGCGCCGAACCGGCTCGCGGACGCTCGGGTCAAGCTTGTGCCAGAACATCCAGAAGTAGTGCGCTGCCGACACGAGCGCGGAGACCACCACCAGAGCCAGCAGCACCCAGGTAAGAAAAACCAGGACATGCAAGGCCGGTTCCGGAATTTTCATCCAGACGAAGCGCGGCTCGAGCATCAGCGCGGTGATGGCCGCAACCTGCAGGACCATTTTGGTCTTGCCGATGTCGGAAGCCTGAATGATGAATCCCTCGCTGGAGGCGATCGCTCGCAATCCGGAGACGGCGAACTCCCGGCCCACGATGATCACCACGATCCAGGCTGGAACACGGTGCAATTCGACCAGGGAGATGAAGGCCGCCGAAGTCAGAAGCTTGTCGGCGATGGGATCGAGCAAGATTCCCAGCCTGGAGACCTGAGCGCGGCGGCGGGCGAAGTATCCGTCCAGCAGGTCCGTCACCGCCGCGGCCAGAAAGACCCCGACCGCCCACAAGTCCATGTTCGGCTGGGTCGTCAGCAGAAGCACTACGAGCAGCGGAACAAAGAAAATCCGGAGGATGGTGAGCGAGTTGGGAAGGCTCATGGATTTCGCTTCATCCCTGAGCGGGAAACGGCAAGCGGGTCCCGGTCAGATACCCCGGTAGGGGAGAATCGCACTCCACGGCCAAATATAACCGGGCCTCTTTCGAGTGTCAAACCGCGCGGCGAAAGTATCGCCGGGCATCCATTTTACACTTTCAGCGAGACGTGACTGCCGTCACCGCCGCCAGAAGTCATGGGTAGCAGACTTATGGAGAAAGGAGATTCGGGCTGATGCGCGTTCTTGTGATCGGGGCTGGAATCGTCGGCCAAATCTATGGTTGGGCGCTTGCCGAAAGCGGGCATCGCGTCGTCCACCTTGTGCGACCTGGAAGAGCCGCAGCTTTGCGCGATGGGCAGCCGATCGATGTGTACGACCGGCGCAAGGGTCACAAGCGCAACTTCCGCGGCGTCTACAAGCTGTTCGCCACCGAGTCCTTATCACCTGCAGACACCTTCGATTGGGTCATCGTACCCGTGAAGCATTACGATCTGGCGGAGGCTCTCGAGGAAATCGTCCCACGGGCGGGCGCTGCCGACTTCCTGCTTCTGACGCAGAACTGGCTGGGCACAGCGGACATCGACGCTGTTCTGCCGCGTGCACGTTACGTATTTGGCGATGCAAAGGCGGGCGGCACGTTCTCTGAGGGAGTTCTGGTCGCCGCTTTGTCGGCAATCGATATTGGGCCACCGGAAGGTCAGCTGACCGCACTCGCCCACAAGGCGGCCGACCTGTTTCGTTCAGCAGACATCTCCACGCGACTGCATTCCGACATGCTGCACTACCTCTGGATCCAGTACGCGACAACGGGCGGTCTCTGGACAGCGCTCATTCAGGCGGGAGGGTTCGATGCCATCTTCAGCGATCCCGCGGCGGGACGGGCTGCGTTCCAGGCCGGGCGCGAATGCCTGGACGTGGTAAAGCAGCGGGGGGTGGTGCTCTCCGCCTACCCCGACGCCAAGCCGTTTCTGACGAATTCCGCCCTGCTGAGACGATTCTTCATGGGTCTGATGCGCTGGATGTTCCTGCACTGGGAATACCCCAAGCGATGCTCCGCTCATGCTTTCGGCGATCCTCTCGAAGTCGCCACCTTCTACGACGATCTCATCGGGACCGGACATCGCCTGGGAGTTTCGATGCCGGTCATGGAGAGCTATTCGGAAGCGATAAGACGTTTTGCGGCGAATGAAGCCGTCTTACAGCATTAGTCTGCGGCCCGACCCCGGGCGAGCCAGCTTAACGCGGGAAAGGTGAGAGTCATGTTCAATGACCTGCGCTATGCCCTCCGCATGCTGCGTCACAATCCCGGATTCACGCTGGTCGCCATCGGTTCGCTCGCCCTGGGAATCGGAGCGAACGCCGCCATGTTCAGCTTTGCCTACTTCATCCTGCTTCGGCCCCTTCCTGTCCCCAACGCTTCGGGTGTCATGGTGGTTCAATCCCAATTCCGCGGTGAGAGTCTGGTAGGACTCAACGTATTCTCCCCCGTTTCTTACCCGGACTTCGACGATCTGCGGAAGAGGAGCCGGTCTTTCTCCGGGTTGACCGCCTCCGAATACTACCAGTTTGGCTTCGCACCAGACAGGGCCGCATCGCCCCAGATGGAATTCGGCGCACTGGTGAGCGGGAATTTCTTCGACGTGCTGGGCGTGCGTCCGGAACTGGGGCGCACCTTTCGTCCTGAGGAGGATCAGGTGCGGGGCCGCGATGCTGTGGCCGTCCTGGGTCATGCGCTCTGGGCGACGCAGTTTGGATCGAGCCGCGACGTCATCGGCAGGAATATCTTCCTGAATGGCCTTGCCTTTACCGTGATCGGCGTCGCCCCGGAATCGTTTCATGGGCCAAACGCCTACCTGCGCGCCGACGTGTACATTCCGCTGGCGATGGAACCGGCGTTGCGGCCTGCGGACGCCGGTAAGTCTCAGCAGAGTGTGCTCGACATGCGCGGAGCCCGGACGATGATGGTCCATGGCCGCCTCAAGCCTGGCGTCAGCGCCAGCCAGGCCGCGGCTGAGGCGAGGGTAATCAGCCAGCAACTCGCGCATGCTTACCCGAAGACGAACGACACTTGCACGCTGGTGGTCGCGACTTATGCGCGCTCGCAGATCCAGGCCATCCCGGTGGTCACCATGCTGTGCCTGCTACTCTCCACGCTGGCCGCGGTGGTGCTGCTGATCGCTTGCGCGAATGTGATGAACCTGATGCTCAGCCGTTCCTCCGCGCGTTCACGCGAGATTGCGGTGCGGCTGGCCGTTGGCGCGGGACGGATCCGGCTGGTGCGGCAACTCCTGACGGAAAGCCTGGTTATGGCGATTCTGGGAGGTGCACTGGGTCTTGTGGTGGCTGAGGCGGGCGCGGACCTGTTTTCGCAATTTCGCATCCCCATCGACATACCCATCGTCGTGGACGTGAGACTCGACCCCGGCGTGCTGCTGTTCACCCTGCTGGTTTCGATGGCGAGCGCCGTCCTCTTCGGGCTGGCCCCGGCCCTTCAGAGCACCAGGCCTGACCTGATCGGAACGCTGAAGTCCGCGGGAGTGGTCTCGGGCAAGCGGCGGCGCTTCCTGGGCAGGAACACTCTGGTGATCATCCAGGTGGCGGGTTCTCTTCTGTTGCTGGTCTTTGCCACCCAGGCTTTTCGCGGAGCGCGCAGGATTCTAATCACTCCGCCTGGATTCCGCACGACCCACGTTCTGACTGCCGCCTTTAATCCCTCCCTGGCGCGGGACTCTGTAGACCAAACCCAGGAGTTCTACCGGAAGCTGGTCGAGCAGGCCCGAACGCTGCCCGGTGTGAAGTCGGCCGCGTTAGCCCAGACTCTCCCCATGGTCCCGGCGTCGCCCCCAATTCGGGTGATTCCGGAGGGCATCCGCCTCCCGGTTGGGACAGAGGCTGTCAGCGTACTCTCGACAATCGTCACTGATGGCTACTTCGAAACCATGGCGATACCTGTTGTCAGGGGACGCGAATTCCAACCAGGCGATCGGGCAGGCACTCCGGCCGTCGCGATCATCAATGAGCAGTTCGCTCACAAGTACTACCCGAACCAGGATGTCATCGGAAGGCGGCTCCGGTTGTACAGCACGGATGGTCCGTTCGTTCAAATCGTCGGAGTGGCAAAGATGACGAAGTACGCCTTCCCGATTGAACCGGCCATCGAATACCTCTACCTGCCCCTGGCCCAAAATCCTACCGACGACATGACACTGATGCTCCAGACCGCAGGACCTTCATCCGCAGCCGCGGCACCTTTGCGCGATCTGGTGCGGCGGCTCGACGCCCGTCAGCCCATCAATGGCCTGCGCTCGATCGAGGAGTTCTACGATGTGCGCGCCACGCAGACCATCAGCATTCTGGTCGGAAGCATCGGCGCCATGGCGATGCTCGGGCTCGCCCTCGCGCTGGTGGGACTCTACGGGTTGATGACGTACTCGGTGAGCTTGCGTCAGCGTGAAATCGGAATCCGTATGGCGATCGGCGGTGAGCCGGGGGGCGTGGCGCGCATGGTGCTCAAGCAGGGCATGACGCTGGCCGGAAGCGGCGTGGCGATCGGCCTGCTGCTGAGCGCCGCCGTAAGCAAACCGATGGCGATGATGGTCAGCGCCCGCGGGTTCAATTGGCCGCTGGTCGCTCTGGTCGCCTTGGTCCTCCTGTTCATGGCGGGGCTGGGCGCGTACGTTCCGGCGCGACGAGCCTCAAAGGTGGATCCCAACAACGTTTTACGGCAGGAGTGAGCGGGACTATCCAAGCTGCGCGAGCCGATTCAGTCCATCCAGATAAGCCCTGGCGCTTGCTTCGATCACGTCCGTGGACGCGCCTCGCCCGACCACGCGATTACCACCCTTTTCGAGCTGCACCGTGACCTCGCCCATGGCGCCGGTGCCGGCGGTGACGGCGTGAATGTCGTAGCGCACGAGTCGCGCGGAGTTGCCCGCGAGCGCGGTGATCGCCTTGTAGACCGCATCCACGGGGCCGTTGCCGATCGCAGCTCCCTCGCGGGCTTCGCCCTCGACGCGCAGGCGTACGGTGGCAGTGGGAATCGCCGAGGTACCGCTCGACACCTGCAGATACTCGAGTTGCCAGACCTCGGGCGCCGGATGCAGCTCATCGTGCATGATGGCGATCAGGTCCTCGTCGAAGACTTCGGTCTTTTTGTCCGCGACGGCGAGGAATCGCTGGTAGACGACGTTCAGATCTTCCTTTGAGAGCTTGTGCCCGAGATTCTCCAGGCGCGCGCGCAGCCCCGCGCGTCCGGTGCGCGCCGTCAACACCACGTGGCTCTCGGCCAGTCCGACGTCCTCCGGGCGCATGATCTCGTAAGTCTCGCGGGCTTTCAGGAATCCGTCGACATGGATTCCCGAACTGTGCGAGAAGGCGTTGCCGCCGACCACGGCTTTATTGGGCGGAACCACAATGCCCAGCAGGTCCGAGACTAGGCGGCTGGTCCGATACAGCTCCTTGGTGTCGATGGCGGTCGTCAGGCCGAAGTAGTCGGAACGCGTGCGAAGGGCCATGATGACTTCTTCGAGCGAGGCATTGCCCGCGCGCTCGCCGACGCCGTTGATGGTGCCCTCCACCTGGCGGGCGCCGTTGCGAATCCCGGCGAGCGAGTTGGCCACCGCCATGCCGAGATCGTCATGACAATGAACGCTGATCGTGGCGCGCTCGATGTTGCGGACGTTTTCGCGCACACCGCGGATCAACGCTCCGTACTGCTCCGGCACCGCGTAACCCGTGGTGTCGGGAATATTGACCACCGTCGCGCCTGCGTCGATCGTGGCTTCGAGAATTTCGTAGAGATACGCAGGGTCGGCGCGGCCGGAGTCTTCGGCATAAAACTCGACGTCATCGGCATAACCGCGGGCGCGCTTGACCGCATCGACCGCCATGCGCACCATCTTGACCTTCTTCTCGGCGAGGGTTTTGCCGTACTTCTCGTCGCGGAACTTGCCCATGACGTGAACGTCGGAGACACCGATCCCGGTGTGGATTCGTGGCCGCTTCGCCTTGGCCAGCGCTTTGCCGCACGCGTCGATATCTTCCGGCACGGCACGAGATAATCCGCAGACCGCCGGGCCGTCGATCTCCAGGGCAATCTGCCGGACGGCTTCGAAGTCTTCGGGCGATGACGCGGGATATCCGGCTTCAATCACGTCGACTTTCAGGCGCGCCAACTGTCGCGCGAGCGTGAGTTTGTCGCGGCTGCCGAGCCGTGTGCCGGCCGCCTGTTCTCCAT
>JASHQD010000425.1 GCA_030037755.1 Terriglobia bacterium | reverse complement strand
ACCTGTAAAACCACAGGAGTGTCAGGGCCGAGATTCTTCAGGGCGCCGCGGAGATCGTCGACAGTCGCCACGGGCTTGCCGTTGACACTGTGGATCACGTCGCCGGTATCGAGCGGCGTGTCCGATCCCGACGACTCCGCCGCTTTCGCGACGACGATCACACCAGAGTCCATTCGCAGCGAGCCGACCATATCCGCGATCTTCGGCGTAATGTCGATCCCAACGATACCCAGCGCGGGCACCAGGTTCTTCTCGACGTCGGTAACGTTCGTGAGCTGGTCGTAGGTGTGCAAAACAACCGTGACGGGAACTTCGAGCTCGACTTTCTGGCCAGCGCGCAGGACCTGCAGGTGAATCACGTCGCCATCGACATGAAGCTGAAGCGCGCGCTCGAAGACCGGCAGGCTGCCCGTGTCCCTGCCGTCGATGGAGAGAACGATGTCGTTGATCTTGACGCCCGCCTTCTCGGCCGGCCCGCCCGGAATCACGTCGGAGATGACCAAACCCCAGTCCTGGGGCAGTTTCAAGCCCTGCGCGATCGCGGGCGTGATGGTCTGTGCGTTCACGCCGATCACCGCGAGGTGGACGTGCCCGAAGCGACGAAGCTGGTCATAAACGAAGCGGACCTGGGTGCTGGGAATCGCGAACCCGAGGCCCTGGTTTCCGCCAGACGAGCTGACGATGAACGTGTTCAGGCCGACGATGTTGCCCTGAATGTCGACCAGCGGCCCGCCGCTGTTGCCGGGATTGATCGGCGCGTCGGTCTGGATGTAGACGCTGGCACTGTCGGGATCGGGCTGGCGCGCCACGGAGCTGACGATGCCCGAAGTCATTGAGTTCGTCAGCCCTTCCGGACTCCCAAAGGCAAAAACCATTTCACCCTGCCGCAGGTTGCGATATTCGCCAAAGCCGAGCGAGGGAAGACCCGAACCGTTCACCTTGATGAGCGCCAGGTCGCTGTCTTTGTCGGCTCCGACCACGCTGGCGTCAAGAATGCGCGTGTGATGCATCTCGCTCGGATGCAACACCTGTAATCCCGACGCCGGCGGCAGCAGCGCCACCTGGATGCGTTGCGCGCCGCTCACCACGTGCGCGTTGGTCATGATATAGCCGCTGGGATCGACGATCGCGCCCGACCCGACTACGCGCCTTCGGCTGAGCACCAGGCTCGTTTCACCGCTGCCGCTGTCGTCCTCCTGGGTTGCGCCGTAGCCCGCCACCAGGATCTGCACCACCGATGGCGATACCTTGTCCGCCAGCCCCACGATGGAGGTGCTGAGATCCTCGAGCGGCGCCATGCGCGAAGTCTGGGCGCGAATGGGAGCGGGAATCAGAACAAGCGCCGCCACCGCCCACCCGATGGAGAAAATCGACCAGATCGATCCAGAAGAGACTTGCCGTACACCCTGTGTCATATAGGCCTCCGCCCTTTGCGCCTCGCTTGCCGTCACTCATCTTACCTTTGATGGCGCCGGGGGCAAGGCCGGTGCGGCGATTGCCAACCGCCCGGCTCACGGCCGCGTCTTAATGAAAGCAAGCAGGGATGGGAGGGACTTATTTATGGTAAAAGTCAGCGTGCTCTACCCGAACGGCGAAACCGCGCGCTTCGACATGAAGTACTACTGCGATTTCCACGTCCCGCTGGCGCGCGCGAAGTTCGGCGCAGCCCTGAAGGGCGTCGAGGTGGACCGCGGTCTCGCCGGTGCGACCCCCGGATCTCGACCAGCCTTCATCGCGATCGGGCATCTCTACTTTGACTCGGTTGAGGCGTTTCAGGCGAGTTTCGGCCCGCATTCCGAGGCCCTCATACAGGACATTCCCAACTACACAAACGTAGAGCCCGACGTTCAGATCAGCGAGGTCGTCATGCCGCTCGACCTTGCCACCGGCAGGTAGACATCGCTCAAGGCCCGAGGCCGTGGATGGCGCACAAATAGGGCGTCCGGCGATGTGTGCGATTGTGCCTGTGCGGGCCGACCCATCGCCAGAACCGGTAAATCGTCATTATACGGACGAAAGAGGCGCAACAAGTCAGCTATAATGTGGCCTGTCGTGCGGCGCCAGCCAGTCGATGGTACCAACCCGTCGGACGCCCTTTCCGGGCTATGAGCCCATGCGGGTGTGACCGCTTGCCGCGTCAAAACGAAGCACAAGATGACCCGTGCGCGACGACACTCGTCAGAAAACTGACGTGAGAGAGAATTGGAGGAATTGTGTTCAACTCCCGATCTTGGAAGATCGTCGTTCTGACGCTGTCGCTCGGTATGATTCTGGTCGCCGGCAGCATCAGCTTTCGTCCCTTGACTGCAGACGAGGGCATGTGGACGTTCGATAATCCGCCGGCGAAGCTGCTGCAGGATCGCTACGGATTCACTCCCACGCAGGAGTGGCTGGATCACGTCCGCCTTTCGAGCATTCGCTTCAATGACGGCGGCTCGGGCTCGTTTGTCAGCCCTCGCGGTCTCGCGCTCACCAATCACCACGTGGCGCTCGGCCAGCTGCAGAAGGTCTCCACACCTGACAAGGACTACGTAAAGGACGGATTCCTGGCCCACAGCGAGGCTGAGGAAATGAAGTGCCCCGACCTCGAGCTGAACGTGCTGGAGTCGATGGAAAATGTCACGGCGCGCGTCCTGGGGGTGGTGAAGCCGGGTATGAGTGACAAGGATGCGCTTGACGCGCGCAAGGCGGAAATCGCCAAGATCGAAAAGGAGAGTCAGGACTCCACGGGCTTTCGCTCCGATGTGATCCCGCTCTACCAGGGCGGCGAATACTGGCTGTATCGCTACAAGAAGTACACCGATGTGCGGCTGGTGTTTGCCCCCGAGCAACAGACGGCTTTCTTCGGCGGCGATCCCGACAACTTCACGTACCCGCGCTACGACATCGACATGGCCTTGTTTCGCGCTTACGAGAATGGCAAGCCTGCGGACACACCGCAGTACCTGAAGTGGAACGACAAGGGACCCGCCGACGGGGACCTGGTGTTTGTATCGGGGAATCCCGGCTCGACGTCGCGGCTCGACTCGGTCGCACAGCTCGAGTTCGCGCGGGATTATGGCTTCCCGGCCACCCTCCAGGTTCTTAATCAGCGTCTCGCTGTGCTGCAGAAGTATTCAGCGCAGGGCTCCGAGCAAGCGCGCCAGGCCTTGAACATGATTTTCGGATTACAGAACTCGCTGAAGGCGATCACGGGGGAATACGACGGGCTGCGCAATGCGTCCTTGATGGCGAAGAAACGGAAAGAGGAGACGGATTTCCGGGCACGAGTCGATGCCAATCCTGAATGGCGCCAGGAATACGGGTCCGCCTGGAACGAAATCGAACAGGCGGAGAAGAAGTTCGAGCCACGCATCAAGCCAGCTCGATTCCGCAGCGTGGGCGGCTCACGGATGTGGACGAGCGCCCTGATGATCGTCGAGTACGTGGCCGAAGTCCAGAAGCCGGACGGCCAGCGCCTCGATGGGTTTCACGACTCGGAGCTCGATTCGCTGAAATTCCGGCTGCTTTCGCCGGCACCTGTTTATCCGCAGATGGAAGAGGTGCTCATCGCAGACAGCCTGGCGCGTTCGGCGCGAGAACTGGGTCCCGACGATCCCTTCGTGAAGGCCGCGCTGGGCGGGCGTCCGGCCGATGCGGTCGCGCACGATCTGGTGGCGACCACGAGGATAGGCGATCCGGCCTTCCGCAAGTCGCTCGTGGACGGCGGGCAGGCTGCGGTGGCTGCCTCAACCGATCCCATGATCGTCGTGGCGCGCAACGTCGATCCCTCGGTGCGCGAGATCCGGAAATGGGTGGAGGATAACGTCGACAGCGTCGAAACCAAAGCGGGCGAGCAGATCGGGAAAGCGCGCTTCGCCGTCTACGGCAAGTCGACGTATCCGGATGCGACCTTTACGCTTCGCCTCTCCTATGGAACCGTGAAGGGTTACCCGATGAACGGCACCGAGGCTCCTCCCTACACCACGCTGTACGGTCTCTACGATCGCTCGCTCAGTTTCAGCAAGAAGCCTCCGTTTGACCTTGCCCCCGTTTATTGGGAACGCAAGGATCAACTGGACCTGGCCACGCCGGTGAACTTCGTGACCACCAACGACATTACCGGTGGCAACTCCGGGTCGCCGGTGATCAATCGCGACGGCGAGATCGTCGGGCTGATTTTCGACGGCAATATCGAGAGCCTGGTCGGAGATTACGTCTACGACGAATCCACCAATCGCTCTGTCGCTGTCGATACGGCCGTGATGACGGAGGTCATGCGCAAGCTTTATGACGCGGGCAGCGTCGCGGATGAGCTCGAAGGCCGCTAATCGCTGGTATCGCTACTTCTCGCTGACCGATATGCCGCCTTGCTGGGCTGGTGCTGCTGAATCACCTGGAACGGCACGTTGCTGGTCAGCGTGCCGCCCGGCGTCACCACCTGCACGTTGCCCGTGGTCGCGCCAGATGGCACGGTGGCGGTGATCTCCGACTGCGAAGCGATCGTGAACGTGGCCGGGACGCCGTTGAAGGTGACGCTGCTAGCTTCGGCCAGGTACGTCCCGAGGATTCTGACCCGGGCTCCCACTTTGCCTGATGTGGGCAGCGTCTGGATGAAAGGGCCGAGGCCCACGCTCAAGCTGAAGACCGTGCCGACGTCGCCGATTCCGCTGTAGGTTGTTCCGTAGAAAGTTCCGCTGGTAGCCTGTACCAATGAAGCCGAAGGCCTGTCGCCGTCAGTGCCGTCGAAGGAGATCAGGGTGGTTAACACTCCCGAGGGAGTCATTTCAAACAGCGTGCCACAGGCATGGAAGCAGGAGTCGCCGGTGCCTCCGGCATTAGTTGAGCCGTAGAAATTCCCGTCGGTGGCCTGGATTAAGCCGGCTCCGGGATTTTCCCCGTCGGTGCAGTGCGGTTGCGAACAAAAGCTATAAACTGTGGTGAGCGAGCCTGCCGGGGTAATGCTGAAGATAGTGCCGCCCACTGCGTGCGCACCGCCGGAACTCGTTGTGCCGTAGAAGTTCCCGTCCGAGGCCGCAATCAAGCCTGTTGGCCCGGAGCCGTCCGGACAGCCCTTTTGGGCGCAAAAGCTGTATAACGTGGTCAGAGTACCCGTAGCGTTGATTCTGAAGACTGTGCCCCGATCGTAGGCGCCACCCATATCGGTTGTCCCGTAGAACTCTCCGTCGTCACCCTGGACCACGCTGGTCATGGGGACGGCCCCATCAGGACAAGGGTATCCTTGGGAGCAGAAGCTGTACAGCGTGGTCAGGCTCCCTGCCGGGGTGATCTCAAAAACAGTGCCCCAAGTGTGGGTGCCGCCGTATGCGGTCGTACCATAGAAGTTTCCGTCGTCACCTTCCACCAGTCCGGCCCAGACGTACTGACCATCCGCGCAATTGGTTTCCGAGCAGAAGCTATAGAGGGTGGTCAACGTGCCCGTTGAACTGACTTTAAACACGGTACCGCCCGTACCGGAGCTGGCTCCGCCGACGTAGGTCGTACCATAGAAGTCGCCGTCCGTACCAAGCACCACCCCGCCGGTAGGACTCGCGCCATCCGCACAGTACGGATGGTTGCGGGAGCAGAAGCTATAGAGCGTGGTCAGCGCTCCTGTAGACGTCATTTTAAAAAAGGTGCCATCACTTTTGGACCCTCCCGCCATGGTAGTGCCATAGAGATTTCCGTCCAGACCCTGCACCAGAGCGGCAGTCGGATCCCTGCCATTGGTTCCGTTGAATGTCACCAGCGTCTTGAAGGTCTGCAGCGCGGGCGACATTCGCGGCGCGAGCACCGTTAGCAAAACAGCAGCCGCGAACATTAAGGTCCATCGGCGAGTACTCGGCCTATGCATATCTTCTCCTTGGCAATCCGCTCGTGCGCCAACTTGTGCGCGTAGCCGGAATCACCGCCTGAATCAATTCGCCTGTTCCGGATCGTGGCGCCAGGCCGAGAGCAAGGCCAGCGTGGCAGGCGACGGCGGCTTTGGACAGGGAGCAGCAACGCCGTCGCTCTCCTCCCTGCCATAAACTACTGAACCACCTGAAACAGGGCGTTACTCGTTAAGGTTCCGCCGGGCGTTACGACCTGCACCGGTCCCGTCGTTGCCCCGGACGGTACCTTGGTTTCGATCTCGGACGCCGAGACCACTTTGAACGTCGCTGCGACGCCGTTGAAAGTAACGCTGCTAGCCGCGGTCAGATTGGTTCCGAGGATCTGGATCCTGGCGCCTGCCTTGCCTGAAGCAGGCAGCATGTCCACGAACGGACCGAGGCCGGTCGTCACGGCGAACAATGTCCCACATACTAGAGCGCCAGGCCACAGGCAGGTGCCTCCGCCGAAATACGTCGTGCCATAGAACACGCCGTTGGTCGCCTGCAGCAAGCCAGCTGCGGGTTCCTCGCCGTCGTAACCATCAAATGCATGCAGCGTGGTGAAGCTACCCTCAGGCGTGATTTCAAAAGCCGTGCCTAGAGTCGGGCCTTCCGCCAGATTTCCGGCTGTTGTGCCATAAAAATTGCCATCCGTCCCCTGAATGAGTCCGGCCGCCGGACGATCGCCATCAGCGCAATTCGTCTCGGCGCAGAAGTTATGCAGAGTGGTGAGCACGCCTGCGGGGGTCATCGCAAACACTGTGCCGCAGTAAGCGTTGCAGCCAGCGTCGTTGTAGGCCCCGCCCACAACGGTCGTCCCGTAGAAGTTCCCGATAGTCCCTTGGACTAGGCCGCCATTTGGACCCTGGCCATCAGCGCAGTTCGTTTGAGCGCAAAAGCTATACAGAGTGGTGAGCGTGCCGCCGGTTGTCAACTTGAACACTGTGCCGCCGTATGAGGTCGCAGTGCCTCCATAACGGGTCGCACCGTAGAAATCCCCGTCAGCGGCTTCCACCAGATTTCCAAGCGGTATCGCACCGTCCGGGCAATTCGTTTGGACACAAAAACTGTACAGTGTGGTCAGCTGGCCGGCAGCGGTGATCTTGAACGCGGTGCCGCAGGCGTTCGGATCGCAATAGTAAAACTGTACATTGCCCGCTCCGCCGGACGAGGTTGTGCCATAGAAGTTCCCATCGCGGCCTTGAGTCAATCCGGACAGGGGTTGCTCTCCATCCGTGCAGTTGCTTTCAGCGCAAAAGCTGTACAGGGTGGTGAGCGCGCCCGCTGGGGTGATCTTAAAGACCGTGCCGCAGCCCCCTTCGCAGGCAGTGTTGCCACCGCCGTACGTTGTCCCGTAAAAGTTCCCGTCCGTCGCCTGGACCAAGCCGTTAGGCAACGAGCCGTCTCCACAACCAGACTGCGAACAGAAGTTGTAGACTGTTGTCAGCATGCCCTTTGCGGTGATCTTGAATACCGTGCCACCCTCGTGGGCTCCACCGCCAGCCGTTGTTCCGTATAGGTTCCCATCCAGCCCTTGCACCAATTCAGCCGCAGGGCTTTGACCTTTTGTCCCGCCAAACTTCACCAAACCCTTGAAGTTCTGTTGCGCGGAGGCCATCTTGGCTGCCGCCGACGTCACAAGGATGGCGGCAACCAGCACTGGCGCGCACCGACGATGGCTCTGCAGATTCATGACTCCTCCTGATGATCTTCTCGAGTCTCGCTCGGGCTACCGCTTGTCGCGCTGGAAATATCTATGTTTCCCGCCGCCGCCAAAGTGGAATTCCCTGCGCCCCCAGGGACAGCACGCCCAGCGACGGCTGGATTCTCTGC
This sequence comes from Terriglobia bacterium, assembly GCA_030037755.1. Lineage (GTDB taxonomy): Bacteria > Acidobacteriota > Terriglobia > UBA7540 > UBA7540 > Gp13-AA77. The sequence goes on along the minus strand of JASHQD010000425.1, from coordinate 1,212 downwards.
GGAACTGGTTGCGGGCTGGACCTCACCTCTGGGGCAAGGCTCGAGACTTCGGAATCGCCATCAAACACCGGATCATCGGCACTCCCTGACGTCTGGCCGGCGCGGATCGATTGGCCGGGCACATCTTCATAAGCGACGCCGGTCAGTCGGGCGTGAATGTAAGGCATGCGAGACAACAAACCCCCGACCTTAACCACGCTGAATCCCGCCCAGCCGTAGTAGGTCTTGCCGCTCACTACAAATCTGAGCCCCAGGAAGGCGTCGGTGACGCCGCTCGAGTACGAGCAAAATCGTGTTGACCCTTTGAATGCCCCGTAGCAACCCCAATACGTGCCAAAGATGGACGTAATTCCGAGGTGCGCCATAACCCTGGCACCGTTTTGTACTTCGCCGAAGCGACCGCCAGGGCCGATCATCGCGCCGAAACGTAGGGCGCTGGCACCACCGAGTGAGGTTGTCACCACCGCGGCCCCTGGACTGCCGGCACCGTTGAGGTTCAGTCCTCTGCTGTGGATCGCGCCTTCGTTGACGCCCCGCTCAACCAGATTGAAGTCCACCACTCCGTCCTGATTCAGGTCCAAAGGCACAATGCCGGTCTCAATCGTCAGGTTCATGGGCGTGTAGATCACTTTTGCCGCTGCGGGTTGGACGGTCAGGAAGGATGCGCTTGCCGCTGCCGCGTAGGCGAGCAGACGCTGTTCCAGATTCCGCCGGACCGGTGTCGTTGCCCTGCCGGCTGTTTTGATTCCAGTTTCAGGCGCTGTCATAGGTCGTGCCCTCCTCTTGAATGTGGCCTGCTGGAAGCCCCAGATCCGGCGAACGAATTACGCGAGTCCTGACTCTAATAACACGCGTTTTTCGCAGGTCAAGTGAAACGGATATACGAATCCCGCTGTTTGTATACCGATCCTGCTAGGCCGGGCTCGTCCAGAGCACCTCGGCAGCCGCCAACGGCGAGCGATCTTTCAGCTCGCCGTTGACTTCCTCACGCGGCCGCCCTCCTCGAGATCGCCTGGCGGTTGCTCGTCAGGGCTAATCCCCGCTCCGGCCGCCGAGCCGCTTGGCGACAGCGGTGATCGTGGCGCCGGAGTTGGTGGAAATGATGTCCACCTCGCTTCCGTCCGGCTGGATGTTGAAGTTTTGGGTGACTCCGGTGCTGAGGACCGCGGAGCCCGAGCAGTTGGAATTGACCGTGTAGGTCGCCGTAAAGGT
>JASHQD010000424.1 GCA_030037755.1 Terriglobia bacterium | reverse complement strand
TAGAAAAGGGACAGCTGATGGAGCGCGAAATCAATGAGTTCCTCAGCTCGTTGTCGCCGGAAAGGAGAACGTTGTTCGGGTGCTAAAGGCGGCTCCTGTCCCGTTACAACCCGCCCGGCCCGTCGCACTGCTTGCCGCGCTCCTGTCAACAGTGTGCGCCGGCCCCAGCCTGCGAGCCGTGACAAGCGGTGGCTCGACGCCCGCGTTCACGCAAGTCGCCCCCATTCTCCAGAAGAACTGTCTCGCCTGCCACTCCGCCACCGCCAAAATGGGCGGGCTGGTCATGGATTCCTACGACTCCCTCATGAAAGGCGGTGCGCACGGCCCCGTAATCGTGCCCGGCAAGGCTGACGAAAGCCGCCTGATCCAGATGCTCCAGGGCAAGATCCAGCCGCGAATGCCCTTCAACAGCGATCCACTCCCCGCCTCCGACATCGCCACCATCGCCGCCTGGATCGACTCCGGCGCGCCCGGGGCCGGTGCCGCAGGAGAGCGCGGCAATGCCTCCCTACAACCCACACCGGTTCCTGACATCAAGCCTCAAGTGCCCGTCGTCTCGCCCGTAAGTTCTGTACGATTCTCTCCGGACGCCAAGCTGCTGGCAATCGGTAGCTATCAACAGATCCGCCTGATCGAGCCCGTCCGCGAAGGCGATTGGGCCGGAAAGACGGACACTGCACAAGCTGGCGAGCACGCCATCGCCACACTCTCCGGCCACGCCGACTACGTCCGCTCGCTCGCTTTCAGTCCGGACGGCAAGCTGCTCGCGGCGGCCGGCGGCGCCTGCCAGCGCGGCGGTGAGATCAAGATTTGGGACGTGACATCGCACGCGCTGGTGCGCACGATGCAAGGCCACAAGGACTGCATCTACTCGGTGGCCTGGAGTCCCGACGGTAAGCTGCTCGCCTCGGGCAGCTATGATAAAACCATCAAGCTGTGGGACGCTGCGACCGGCGCCGAGTTGAAGACGCTGCAGGATCACATTGACGCGGTGTTCGCCGTCGCCTTCAGTCCCGACGGCAAGCGCCTGGCTTCCGCGTCGCAGGATCGCACCGTGAAGATCTGGGACGTGGCGAGCGGACAGCGCCTTTACACGTTGAGCGACGCGTCGGACGGCTTGACCAGCCTGGCATATTCTCCTTCGGGCGACGAGATTGCTGCGGCGGGTTACGACAAGACGATCTACGTGTGGCGCTTGGGCGAGAACGACGGGCACCTGGTGCAATCGCTGATCGCCGACGAGGACAGCATCCTGGCACTGGTCTGGTCCCCGGACGGCAAGACGATCGTCACCAGTTCCGCCGACGGCTCGATCCGTTTCCGCGAGGCTGCTACACTGAATCCCGTCCGGGTGATCGATCATCAACGCGACTGGGTGGAGGCGCTCGGAATCAACAGCACGGGAAGTCTGTTGGCCGCGGGTCGATATGACGGCAGCCTGACCGTTTACGGCGCAACCAGCTCCGGCGAGTTGCGTACGGCGGGCATACAACGGTTAAGGGGCGCAACCGAATTTAAGTAGATACTAAGCATTATCGGTCTTATACAGGCGGTAATCGCACGATGAGGATCAACCGCAGCCCGCGACGGCACTCCTCAATGGGGGATATGAATCTTGTACTTTTGTTCCCGAACACCAGGGTCTCCGTGTCCAAGATCTCTCGGCGTATAGACCGCATATACCGCAGGAGTTTGGCAGTACGCAAATGTCTAGCCCACTGGCGGGTCTACTCGCCTTTTGTTCGCCTGAGAATCGCGCAAAAGCTCATTTTTGCACGAACGAAGCCATCAGGTTGTTGATTTTAAACGCACTTCTGTTTTTCATAGGCGTCGAAAGCCATTAGGTTATTGAAAAGAAAAGGACTTAAGTTGTGAAAGCCAAGAGGTTGCTGATGCACAGGGACTTAGCCTCAAAAACAGGGTCCAAAATTCGCCCCTTCCGCGCAGATTTGCGCACTTTTTGGCTCAGAATCATGGCTTTTTGCGCCCTCGGCGCCCTCTGTCTGGCCGTCCCGTTCGCCAAAGCTTCGCCCACCGATGAGCCCATCATCCCACCCACAATCTCCAAGGTCTGGCCCGTCGGTATGGAGCGCGGCACCACCGCCACCTTCACCCTCGACGGCAGGAATCTGGCGGGAACCAAAGCCGTCATCTTCGACGCGCCCGGCATCACGGCGCGCGTCACCGAAGTGACCGACGTGCCAGAGAAGATCAAGGGACCCCGCGCCGGCGTGGATCTCGGCGCGCAGGTGCCGCTCGGCAAAAAGCAGACCGCGAAGCTCGACGTGACCGTTGCCAGGGACGTGGTTCCCGGCATCCACTGGTTCCGCGTCCAGACGCCCCTCGGGACGTCCGGCATGGCGGTGCTCGATGTGGGATCGTTGCCTGAAATCGCGGAAAATCCCAAGTCCGGGAGCAATCCTGGCGAAACGATGGCCGGCGCGGCTGCGCAAGGTGTCACCCTGCCCGCGACGATCGTCGGCACCATCCAAACGCCGGGCGATACCGACAGTTACCGGTTCGATGGCCACACGGGTGAGGATTTCGTCGCCGCGGTTGTGGCCTCGGAACTCGGCTCGCAGCTGGTATCCGAGCTCGTTCTGAAGGATGCCTCCGGCGCGATCCTGGCGCGCGGGGGCGAACGCAGCAACAAGCCGGACGCGGTGCTGATTGCGAAGCTGCCGCGTGACGGACCGTATACGCTTGCGATAAGCGATCGCGAGAAGGGCGGCGGCGAAGACCACTTTTATCGCCTCAATGCGGGAGTCCTGCCCTACGTCACCGGCGTCTTCCCGCTCGGAGTGACTGCGGGAAGAACGGAGGATGTCGCGGTCCAGGGCGTGAACCTGAGTGGCATTCGTGCTGTGAAGGTGAAGGCTCCCGAGACGGCAGGCGGCTGGACGACAACGCCCCTGGTGATGCCGGTCACCACATTGAGGCCACTTAATGAAGTGAAGCTGGCGGTCGGAAATGAGCCCGAAATCCTCGAACAGGAGCCCAACAATGCGCCGGGGCAGGCGCAACGCGTGTCGCTGCCGGTGACCGTCAATGGCCATATTGACAATGGGCCGGAGGCGGCGCCCGACCAGGACTATTTCCGCTTCCACGCGCGCCCGGGCGAGCGCGTGACGATTTCGGTTGCGGCTTCCAGGCTCGGCTCTCCGCTCGATTCCGTGATCGAGGTGCTGGACGCGCAGGGCAATCCCATCCCGCGCGCCACCGTGCGCTGCCTGAACGAGACCACGACTACCCTGTCGGATCGCGACTCGCGCACCCCGGGCATCCGGCTGGTCTCGACCACCGGCTTTCGCGAGGGCGACTACATCATGGTTGGCGATGAACTCGACGAGATAGCCTACGTGCCCGATCAGCCCGACGCCGACGTCGATTTGAAGTCCATTGAGGGCCTGCGCGAGGCCTTCCTCGGCACCTCGCCTGACGTTCACGCGGTCAACACGCCGGTCTACAAGGCGCAGATTCTGCCCGCCGGCGCCGATTTTCCGCCCAACGGCCTGCCGGTATTCCGGTTGACGTGGAGAAACGACGACGGCGGCCCCGGATACGGCGCCGATTCGCGGCTCGAGTTCGTTGCGCCGCAGGATGGAGACTACCTCCTGCATCTCGCGGACGTTCGCAACCTGCAAGGACCGGATTTTGCTTACCGGCTCACCATGCGCGACGCCTCTCCCGATTTTCAACTGGCGGCTGAGCCGTCGAATCCGAACATTCCGCGCGGCGGGTCGGTGCCGGTTGAGGTCAGGGCGGACCGCCTTGGGGGCTACGAGGGACCGATCACCGTCGAGGTGAAGGGACTGCCGCTCGGCATCGCGGCTTCGGCCGCGGCCATTCCGGCCGGCCAGGATTCGACCAACGTGATCCTCTCGGCCGCCGCCGACATTCCCGAGGGCGCTCCGGCGGCGCGCATCGAGATCGTTGGCAAGGGGGAGGTGGAGGGCCGCGAAATCGTCCGCCGGGCGAACGCCGATTCTCCTCCGCTCGAGCTTGCTGCCGCGATCCCGCCCCCGGACGTGAAGGTAACGGCGGAGCCTAGCCTCATAGCCATTTCACCCGGCCAGGAAGTCAGGGTCACATTGCACGTCGAGCGCCAGAACGGCTTCAAGGGCCGCGTGCCCTGCGACGTCCTCAACCTGCCGCCGGGCGTGCGCGTGGTGAACGTCGGGCTGAACGGCGTGCTCGTGACCGAGACGCAGACCACGCGGACGTTCACGCTGCGCGCCGAGAACTGGGCGAAGCCCATCGAGCAGCCCATCTACGTGGTCGGCCAGGTGGAGTCGAATGCGTCCACGTTCCATCCCTCCGCCCCGCTGGAGCTGCGCGTCGAGAATCACGAGCAGGCTGCGAACAATGCGGGCGAATCGGTGAAGTCCCAAGAAGGATCCTCCGGCGACAGGCCACACTGAAAGATAATCCCGTGAAGTTGAGCGCCCGCCATTCGTCAAGGCTTTTAAACCCAGGGTTCACGGAGTTCCTGTGGCCTCCGTGTGCTCTGTGTTGGAATCCTTTTCAAAACACAGTAACCTTCGGACTCTATGAAGGACACTAACGCACCTTCAGTTGCGCTCGTCGGGCCGGGACGGATTGGCCAGGCCCTGGGCTGCCTGTTGGTGGACGCGGCTGTGCGCATTGAGTGGATTGCGGCTCGACGTCTTTCCGCCGCGCGGAGTGCCGCGCGATTCATCGGTCTGGGCGGTGCGGTTACGCTCGATTCGCGGGAACTCGACGGTGCGCGCGTCCTGCTGCTCACCACATCCGACTCAGCCTTGCCCGAAGTCGCGCGGTCAATGGCCAAACTGCGCCCGAGTTGGAAGGGCTGCATGGTGCTGCACACCAGCGGCGCATGGCCGGCGGGCGGCGAGGCTTCGGTGCTCCAGCCTTTTCGGCGGCGCGGCGCGTCCGCGGCCTCGATGCATCCCCTGCAGACCGTTCCCAGCCGCGAAGCCGGCGTTCAGAATCTCACCGGTTGCTTCTGGGCCATTGAAGGCGACCCTGAAGCCGTGCGGCTCGCGCGCCGCTGGGTGCGCTCGCTGCGAGGGACGGTCCTGAACATCGAATCGCAGCACAAACCCGCCTATCACGCCGCCGCCGTGATCGCTTGTGCAGGAGTCGTGACGCTGATGGAGAGCGCGGAACGGCTGATGAGATCGAGCGGTGTGCTGCCGCGTCAAGCGCGCAGGATGCTGGCAGGATTCGTGGCTGAGACCGCGGCGAACTTCGGACGGCTCGGCGCGCGGCGGTCACTCACCGGACCGGCGTCGCGCGGCGACTGGTCGACCATCCGCAAGCATCGGGCGGCGCTGCGCAGGGATGCTCCGGACCTGCTGCCGCTCTATCGAGAACTGCTGCGATCGATGCTGAAGATTGCCGCGCGATCTCTGTAGCGGCGGTGTCCCCACCGCCGAGGAGGCGTAGCGGTCGATGACCGCCGACCGGCTGTAGCGCGCCTGTGCCAGGCGCGCAAGCGCGGGCGAGGACGCCCGCGCCAAGCGTACCGACTGCAAATCCGGCGCTCATAGAGCGCCGCTACAGCGCGTCAGTTCCCCATACCCGAGAGCGACGCGATCTGCGGGCTGCCGCCTCCGTTGTCCGCCACCTGCAACTGCGCCGTGAGCGATCCGGTCACCTGGGGCGTGAAGGTGACGGTCACGGTGCAGGTCGACTGCGACGGCAGGCTCGATGGGCAGTTGTTCGTCTGCGAGAAGTCGTTGGGATCATTGCCGGCGATAGTGATGCTGCTGATCGTTAGCGTGAGCGTCGTCGATCTGTTCTCAACCGAAATGTTTTGTGGAGTACTGCTCTGGCCTACCGCCACGCTCCCGAAGCTCAAGCTTGCCGGCGAAAGCACCACGAGGGTGCCCGCGCCTGAGAGCGAAACGGTTTGCGGGCTGCCCGGAGCGTTGTCGGTCACCGAGAGGCTGCCTGAAAAGCTCCCGACCCCGGTCGGCTTGAAGGCGATAAGCATCGTGCAATTGTTGCCCGCCGTCAAAGTCGATCCGCAGTTGTTCTGAAGCTTGAATGCCCCCGAGATCGACACGTTGGTGATGTTCAATGTCACGTTTCCAGTGTTGGTCAGAGTTACAGTCTGCGTGGGAGTCGTGGTATTGACCAACTCGTCGCCGAAGTTGATGGTCGTGGGCAACAGCTGAGCGATAGCCTCCGTGCCCACACCGGTCAGGCTGGCTGTCTGCGGGCTGTTGCTGGCGCTATCGGTCACGGTGAGCGTTCCGCTCACCGTACCCTCTTGCGTCGGCGAGAAGGTGACATTGATCTGGCAACTCTGGTTCGCGCCCAGGCTGGTACCGCAGGTGTTGGTCTCGGGGTACTCAGATGGCGTCGTGATGCTGGTGATGGTTACGGTTGTGCTGCCGTTATTCGTCACGGTGACCGGCATCGAAGCGCTGCTCGTGCCCACAGGCGTGTTAGGGAAGATCAGGCTGGAGGTACTCAGCGTTACGCCGGATGACGTCCCCACTCCCGTGAGGGGCAGCGCCTGGGGGCTGGCCGGGGCGTTGTCATTCACCGTCAGCGTGCCGGTTTGCGTTCCGGTCGTCGTGGGAACGAAGGTAACGGTGGCGGTGCAATTCGTGGCGGGTTGCAGGGTGGTGACGCAATTTCCACCCTGTTCATTGTAATTGCCGCTCGTCAGCAAGCTCGAAATGCTGAGAGGCGTCACGCCGGAATTGGTGATTGTCAGGGTCTGCGAACTCTGCTGGCCGACACCGGTGTTTGGAAAATCAAACGACGCGGGATAAAGCCCGATCGAAGGCAGATTTACAAAGACACCGACGGCGTTGGAACCAAAGCTGGTGGCAATGAAGTCGGTGCCACCGGCCGTGTCGAAAGTTCCCGTAGCGACGGCGAAAGGCTTGGTCCCGAGACCATACTCGATGGGCGGCAGCAGGGTCCCATTCCCATTGCCGAAGAGGATGGAAGCGGCCCCCACCGAGTACTCAACGTCGTTCACCTCAAAGGATTGAGAACTGGTCACCACAACGTCAAGATTGTTGTCGCTGTTGAAATTGCCCACAGCGAGGTTGTTCGCGCCGGGAACGGTGAAGTTCATGTGATTCTGGAAAGTGCCGTTGCCATTGCCGAGGAGAATCGCCACCGAGCCGCCGCCGCTGTTCGCGGTGGCGATGTCCGGATTGCCGTCGTTGTTGAAATCGCCGACGGCGATGCCGAGCGGATCATAGCCGCAGATGTAGGACGTCGGCGGGGAAAAAGTGCCGGTGCCGGTGCCGAGCAGGACGGAGATTGTGTTTCCAACCGAGTTTGCGACCGCCAGGTCCAGAATGCCATTGTTGTTGAAATCCGCGATCGCCACCGCAACCGGCGTGGTGCCCACGGGGTAGTCCTGGTGAGTCTGGAAGGTTCCGTTGCCATTGCCCAAAAGGACGGAAACAGTGTTGGCGTTACAGTTGGTCGCGACCAAGTCCAGGTCACCGTTGTTGGTGAGGTTAGCCGCAGCCAGGCCAATGCCACCAGAGCACGTGCCCGTGTTGCCGATGGCATAGTCGACGTGGGTCCCGAAGTTGCCGTCTCCGGTACCCAGCATGACCGAGACGGTATTCGCACTGTTGGCGGTCGCTATGTCCAAGATACCGTCGTTATTGAAGTCGCCGATCGCCACGCTCGTGGGTCCGGTGCCGGTAGCCAAAGTGGGGCCGGTGGTAAAGGTGCCGTCGCCGTTGCCAAAGAGCACCTGCACCGAATTGGCAGTGAAGTCTGCCACCGCCGCATCAAGATTGCTATCGCCGTTCAGATTGCCGACGGCCACTCCCTCGGGTCCCGACCCGACGTTTGTGACCTTACGCTCCGTAAAGGTGTTGTCTCCATCGCCGAGCAGTACCGTTACGGTGTTCGAAGTCGTATTCGAGATCGCGAAGTCCGGAACACCGTCGCCGTTGAAATCATTGCTGGCGAGACTGTAGGGGAAATTGCCGGTGGCGTAGTCCTGGTGGTTCACGAAAGTTCCGTTGCCTTGGCCGACCAGCACCGAGATAGTGTTCGTGCCCTGGTTGGCGGTGACGATGCTCGCAGGCCCGATGGCCGTGAGCGGGCCCGCCCATACGTAGTCCGGCGCGGCCCCCTGGGCGAGGTTTTGGACGACCTGGGTTTGGAACGTTCCATTGCCGTTGCCGAGCAGCACTGACACGGTATCGTCGAAGTTGTTGGCCACGGCGAGATCCAAAATGTGGTCGCCGTTAAAGTCCGCGGTGGCGATCCAGAAGGGTTGATTGCCGGTGGCGTATTGCGTGCTTTGGACGGTAAACGTCCCGGTGGAGCTTCCCAGCAGGACAGAAAGCGCGTTTCCGCCGTTGTCCGCAACTACCAAATCCAAATTGTTATCGCCATTGAAGAATCCCGCCACAATGGCGCGCGGTTCGCAGTCCGAAGGACCACCCGAGTTACTACACCCGGTCAGGCTGTACACTTCCTGGTTCTGGAAGGTTCCGTCGCCGTTGCCGAACAGCACGGAAACCGAATTCCCGGCCATGTTGGTCACCGCCAGGTCGAGATTGCCATTGTTATTGAAATCGCCGGCCACGATCGCAACCGGAAGCTCGCCGACTGTAGGCACCGACTTCACCGTGAAGGTTCCGTTGCCGTTGCCAAGCAGGATCGAGACGGTATTGTCGAATACGTTGGTGATGGCCAGGTCCTGGTTGCCGTCGTTGTTGAAATCCCCGGCCACGATGCCGTACGGTCCCGTTCCGGTCGCATAATTCGACGCAGTCCCGAAAGAGCCCGAAGTCTGCCCGAGCAGGATCGAGACATTGTTCGACGCCTCGTTGACGATCGCGAGGTCAGGACGGCCGTCATTGTTGAAATCCGCGGAAACTGCGCCGCGGGGACTGGAATCCACCGGGAAATCGACGCGATTGAAGATATACTCCTGCGCCGCCGCCGGCGTGGCCAGCATGGCCGCGGCCGCCAGGCACAGTAACCCGCAAGAAATCGCAGTTCTAACCGCACCGCAAGCTCTGCCGTGTTCGCTTCTCACGTTCACCGCCTCCTGCCAGGCATTGTCTATTTCCGTCAAGGGAATTAAGGTCAAGTTTGGCGCGCGTCAGGCCTGAACAAGTCGCTGTCTCCCCCTTCAGAATGCTTACCAACGAGCCATCTAAAGCCAAATAGTCCAGGAAGATAAACTCCCCGGTCGACGGACGCGTCCTTGAATTGTCAGTCCTTACCGATAGCGTGTCAAGTAACGACGCGTGGATTACCACTGTATAGTATGGTATGGTACTTGCGTAAGTCGGATACTTCACCCCCGGGTTAACCGAGCCGCCTGGGACATCCGCCAGGCATAGATCTCCCAGAGCTCCTCACCATCTTGTAACGAAGACCTGCCCAATTGGAGTGCTAGATTGGACTTATGGTGTTCCGGCTCCTCGTATCGGTGTTCGCGCGTGCGGCGCTTCGCTCGCTCGCGAAGCGCTGGCCGGCTCTCCTTCTCGCAGTATGCCTGATTCCAGCTGCTGCAGCGCAGGACGCCGCGCCTGCCACCGATCAATCCGACGATGCGCCCGAGCTGACCATGTTCGATCATCCGTCCACAACACGGTGGTGGGTTTCAGGGCAGGTAAACGTCATTGGCCAGGGACATGGGGCTTTTCCGGCCGAATACAGCGGATCGAACAGCCTCCAGAACATGCCCGAGTTCGACGTCTCCGATGTTGTCAGCGTCTACACCGGTTATGAGGTCAGTTCGCGACTCCAGGTCCTGGTTGACGTCGAGCAAGCCGGAGGGCATGGCATGAGCGGATCTGTCGGCATCGCTGGATTTACAGACCTCGACGTGGTGCGCATCCCGACCCTCGGCAAAGGACCCTACCTGGCACGTGGCCTGGTTCGCTATACCATCCCTCTCGGGAGCGATACCGTCGAGACAGAGCGCGGCTGGCTCGATCTCGACACCTCGCAGCCCGCCCGGCGGATCGAAATCATCGCCGGCAAGTTCAGCATGGCCGACTTCTTTGACTTGAACGACGTCGGCTCCGACAGCCACCTGCAATTCATGAACTGGACCGACGATCAGAACGGCGCGTGGGACTATGCGGCCAACACCCGCGGCTATACCGACGGCGTCATCGTGCAGTACATCACGCCGGCCTGGGCTGTCCGGTGGGGCAGCGCCCTGATGCCCAAAACGGCGAACGGAAGCTTCCTGGATGCGGATTTTTTCCGGGCGCGCGGCGATAATCTCGAATTCGAGTACCATCCCGCGTTGTTCCGGCGCAATCCCACGGTCCTGCGCCTGCTTTCCTACATGAATCACGCGGATATGGGGAAGTATCGCGATGCCATCGATGAGTACCGCGAGGGCCTGGTAACGGTTCCAGATATTATTGCCGTCCGCAGGCAGGGTCGCGTGAAATACGGTTTTGGGTTCAACCTGGACCAGGCGCTGCCGCGCCACTTCGAAGCGTTCATGCGCCTGGGCTGGAACGACGGCCGGAACGAGTCGTTCGCGTATACCGAAGTGGAGCGAACTGCCTCGGCCGGGCTTGACCTTGAGGGTTACGCCTGGCATCGCCGCTCGGACAAGATCGGCGCAGCTTACGTGGTCAACGGAATTTCCGGCGATCACCGCGAATACCTCGCCCTTGGCGGGCTCGGCTTCATTCTGGGCGACGGCGCGCTCAATTACGGAACGGAGAGGATCTTCGAGACCTACTACACCGCGCATCTCTGGCGCGGGCTATTCGGAGCTGTCGATCTGCAGCAGATCACGGATCCCGGCTACAACCGGGATCGCGGACCGGTGACGGTGCCATCGGTGCGGCTGCACATCGATTTCTAACAGGCAAGCAGTTCGCATGCCCGAAGCCGTTCCCGCCCCAGTCGGGCCGTCTGATCGCGCTTCAGCATTCACTCATGGGACCAGTCTAGCCGCTCTCGTGATGGCACCGCCGGGGTGCCAACCTATTGGCATTCCGCCAACTCACCGGCATGCGCCGAGGCCGTCGGAGCCAGCGCATACCAGAATCCGGTGTCATCCGGCATTTACGCGTCAGCAACTTAGGCAGGGCCGGAGGTTTGTCGGTCGATTGGCGCGATGAGTGCATCGCGGGTGTTTGGTGGTAGCTACCGCACGAGAAAGGGAGGTGGTCTTGCAACCCAGAGCAAAACACCAATCGACACGGCAGTCGTGCGTCCGGCCGCGCCTGGCCGTCGAAGACGGTCGCGAGGCATTGAGCGATGTTTTCTGTCGTTACAGGACCGTGCTTCACACCACGGCCTTGCGCCTGCTCGGGAATCATGCCGACGCCGAGGACGCGCTGCAGGACGCCATGCTGGCCGCCTTTCGTAATCTCAGCGGTTTCAAAGGCCGATCTCAATTGTCCACGTGGCTGACCAGGATCGTTGTCAACGCGGCCCTGATGCGGCTTCGCGCCGCCCGCGTGCGGGTGGCCGTTTCGATTGACCAGGAATCCGATCAGAACGAGCAGCCTCTGGCCTACCGGATTCCCGATCCGCGGCCCAACCCGGAAGAAACCTACGCCCGCAAACAGCGCTTTCGCATCTTCAGTCAACGACTCCAGGCGCTGCCGGCAGCTCACCAGCGAGCGGTGTGGCTCCGTGACATTCAAGGGATGACCACCCGGGAAGCGGCTGAGGCGTTGAGCGTGCCGGCGGGAACCCTCAAATCGCAGCTCTATCGGGGGCGCCTTGGCCTTCGCAAGGCCGTTCTGGCCGGCCCCGGAGCCTGATCAAACCCGATCCACTGAAGATCAGAAGGAATCGACAATACAAGGAGTGAGACCAATGGCAAAAGACAGCACTGCGGCGCGGATGGCGAAAAGCACCCCCAAGGCGGAAGGTCTCAGCCCCGAGGGCGTGACGGAGATATGCGATGCTCTGCGCCCGCTGCTTGCGGACGTCTTTGCGCTGTATCTGAAGACGAAAAACTTCCACTGGCACATGAGCGGACCGCACTTCCGTGACTACCACTTGCTGCTCGACGAACACGCCGAACAGATCTTCGCCATGACCGACGACATCGCGGAGCGTGCCCGCAAGCTCGGCGGAACCACGCTCCACTCGATCAGCGACATCTCAAAGCACCAGCGCCTGGGGGACAACAACGCCGACGCGATCGCACCCCGGCAGATGCTGGCGGAAGTTTGTGACGACAATCGGGCGCTCACGCAGTATCTGCGGGCCACGCACGAACTCTGCGACAAGTACGACGACGTGGCGACCGCAAGCCTCATCGAGGTCTGGATCGATCAGACCGAACGACGCACGTGGTTCCTGTCGGAAACGGCGCGCGATCGTTAAGTAGCAACGAACAAGAAGGAAGCAGGAACGAAGCGGCCAAGCTTTCTTAAATTCGAAAATCAATGCGGCTTCATCGCAGTTGCGAAAGTAGCTGGATATCTCTCAACAAAAAGGAGCGAAGAGTTGACTGACGAAAGAAACAATGGTGAGGGTACGAGGAACATCGTGCTGGTCCACGGTGGTTTCGTGGACGGCTCGGGATGGCAGGGCGTTTACGACAGGCTCAGGAACAGGGGCTACAACGTTGCGATCGTTCAGAATCCCACGATCTCACTTGAGGACGACGTGGCGGTAACCGAACGAACCATCGCGGCGCAGGATGGCCCGGTTATTCTGGTCGGCCATTCCTACGGAGGAGCCGTGATCACCGAAGCCGGCAACAACCCAAAGGTGGCAGCCCTCGTGTATATTGCGGCGTTCGCGCCTGACAAGGACGAATCAGTGCAATCACTGATTCAGAATTCGCCGGCAGGCGCGCCGGTACCGCCGATCCTGCCGCCGCAGGACGGGTTTCTTTTCCTGGACCGCTCGAAGTTCGCGGCCTCCTTTGCCGCCGATGTCAGGCCCGAAACCGCCACCTTCATGGCGGACTCCCAGGTTCCATGGGGTGTCCGGGCGCTGGCGGGAGCAGTGACAGAGCCAGCCTGGAGGTCGAAACCCAGTTGGTACCTGGTTTCTACGGAAGACAGGATGATCCCCCCCGACGCACAACGATCGATGGCTAAGCGTGCCGGCTCCGAGGTGGTCGAGGTGAAGGGGAGTCACGCTGTGTACGTTTCTCAGCCGGAGGCCGTTGCCGATCTCATCGAGCGGGCCGCAAACGGCGATTTACCGAAGGGAAGGCAGTCTCGTGGGGCTCACGCATGATCTGCCGCAACCCACTCCGGTATTGATTTGCCGCAGGAATGGCTAGAACGGTCAGGTGCCCGGAAAACTCGGCGGTCGACAAGGTCGTTTGGGGTTGGCCGGGCGCCTGTTCCTACACAAGATGACCAATGCAACCCCCATGGCGCGACCCGGACATGCACGGGCGGCGGAACAACTCGTCAGCTGCGAGTCCGTTTAGGATCGCGGCGGCATCAACGTAGGGACAAACAAGCCATAAAGGAGATCTCATGAAATCCCTCCGCGAAGTACTTGGCGAGGCGAAACAGAATAAAGTTGCCATCGGTCACTTCAACATTTCAGACCTGACCGGGTTGAAGGCAGTGTTCGAATCAGCCCGTGAGTTGCAACTCCCGGTAGTTGTGGGGCTTTCCGAGGGTGAGCGCGCCTTTATGGGGGTTCGGTTGGCCTCTGCTGCAGTGAGATCTCTTCGCGACGAATATGACTACCCGATTTTTCTCAATGCAGACCACACACACTCGCTTGCCAGCGCTGAGGAGGCGGCCAGAGCGGGCTTTGACTCAATTGTGTTTGACCGCTCGGCACTACCCTTCGCTCAGAACGTGGCGGAAACGAAAGCAGCCGTTCAAGCTGTAAAGGCCATTAGCCCTTCGATACTGGTCGAGGGAGAGATCGGTGACATTGGAACCGGTTCTGAGATTCATGACCTGCCACAGGGCTTGAAGCTGACCACCCCCGAAGAGGCGAAGGAGTTTGTCTCCGCAACCGGTATCGATGTCCTGGCGCCGGCGGTGGGAAACACGCATGGCGAGTCGCGCAGCATGGTTGAGGGTCAGACACAGAAACACCTCGACATCGGCCGGATTGCGGAAATCGCCAAGGCCACCGGGCTCTTTATGACGCTGCACGGTGGTTCAGGAACTAACGATGAGGACTTTCGACGGGCCATCCAGGCGGGCATGACTGAAGTACATATCAACACCGAATTGCGTATTGCCTGGCGCCGCGGCTTGGAAGCCGCCTTTGCGAGCGATCCGGATCAGGTTGTTCCCTACAAGCTGCTACCAGGCGCAGTCAAGGACATGAAGCAGGTTGTGAGCGCGAGACTGGAGCTGTTTAGCGGAAAGCAAACCGTGGGGGCTCACGCCTGATCTTTGCGGCTTCGTGCCGTCGCCGTCAAAGGTCAGGGCTTATGGGACGAGGAAAAGCGTCCCGCCGGCCCAGGAAAGGACAAACGTGAAGATTTACGGCAAGTTGGCGATTGGGGCGGCGGTTGCGGCCGCTCTTTTGCAACTTGTGCGTCCCGGCATACCCGCCAAATCTGCGGCTGCTGAGATAGGTGCGCCAGCGCAGGTCAGGGATATTCTTGAGAAGGACTGCTATAGCTGCCACTCAGACGAGCGCCGGCTGGCCTGGTTCGACCAGATCGTTCCCGGCTATTGGCTGGTACGGCGCGACATTTTGACCGCGCGCGAGCATCTGAATTTCTCGACATTGGGCTCAAAGCCGCTGGCTACGCAGAAGGCGACCCTTTATGAGGGCGTCAATATGGTCCAGCTCGGAGCAATGCCGTTGCCGAGGTTTCTGGCGCTGCACCCCGAGGCAAAGGTGACGCCGGAGGAGTTGGCCACACTGAAGTCATACCTTGCGCCCTGGGCTTCCGTGCCAAATCAGGCCGTCGGCGTGTCTACAGATGCCCAATCCGCGAAACATCTACCGACCGCGGGCAGCGTTGGTAACAACCAACCTGCTGTATCTTTGGCGGCGGTCCAGCCGGAGTTCAATGGCTTTCCGTTCGATCCGAGCTTTAAGAACTGGAAGCCGATGAGCTTCACGGATCGTGGAGACAACAACACATTCCGGTTTGTGGTGGGCAATGAGATCGCGGTAAGGGCCGCGCGGTCGGGGCACATTTCGCCGTGGCCTGATGGGGCGCGCCTCGCCAAGATTGCATGGCAGCAGGAGCGTGGTCCCGACGGACTTATATATCCCGCCAGGTTTCTGCAGGTGGAATTGATGGTGAAGGGTGCCCGACAGTACAAGAATACCGATGGCTGGGATTGGGGCCGCTGGCGCGGCGAAGATCTGAAACCCTATGGCAGGGATGCCCGATTCGTAGATGAGTGTACGAGTTGTCACATGCCGGTGCGAGGCAACGATTACGTGTACACGTTGCCCATGACGTCGGCCCAGGTGCCTGGAGAAGAGGTGGTTGACACTCAAGCGGCTCTGCCAGGCGGCCTGCCTTTTCAGCCACTCGATTGGAATGCCGTTACCATGTTTGTCGATCCGCAGACACAATCGATGTCGGCACTTTATGGGAATGACGCGGCCATGCACAGTGTCGATGCACGCGGCAGCGCCTCCGGCCCAACGAGGTATTCGCCGGGTTCGGTACTGGCCCTCGTGACATGGGTGCAACGTGATGATCCTCACTGGTTCGGAGCGCGAATTCCTGCGGCTCTGCAATCTGTCGAGTTTGTGCAGGTCGAAGCCGCCGCCAAAGCGGGTCGCTATCTGCGTTTTTCCGGGAGTGCCCTGGCGGAAGAACACATCCCGGACGACGCAATGGCAAAACGCACGAACTTCCTGCTGGACCTGGCTCCTGCATGGCTCCCCTGACCATCCGGGCCCTGGCAGTAAGGTCAGGAAGATCGAAGTTTCAAAATCAGTAGAAAGGGAGAACGCTCGATGTCAACGATTACGACCAAAGACGGGACGACCATTTACTACAAAGATTGGGGCAATGGGCAACCCGTGGTTTTCAGCCACGGCTGGCCCCTGAGCGGGGACGCGTTCGAGGACCAGATGCTGTTTCTGGGCGAGCACGGATTCCGCTGCATCGCGCACGACCGCCGCGGCCACGGCCGCTCATCGCAACCGTGGAACGGCAACGACATGGACACGTACGCCGACGATCTCGCCGGGTTGGTCGAGGCGCTCGACCTGAAGGACGCGATTCACATCGGCCACTCGACCGGGGGCGGGGAAGTCGCGCGTTACATCGGCCGCTACGGCACGAAGCGGGTCGCCAAGGCGGTGCTGATCGGGGCGGTGCCGCCGCTGATGCTGAAGACTGCGGCAAATCCCGGCGGCACGCCCATCGAGGCGTTCGACCAGATCCGCGCTGCGGTACTCGCCGACCGGTCGCAGTTCTTCAAGGATCTCAGCGCGCCGTTCTATGGAGCCAACCGGCCTGGCTCCAAAGTGTCGCAAGGGTTGCGCGACTCATTCTGGCTGCAGGGCATGATGTGCGGTCTGAAGGCGGCCTACGACTGCGTCAAGGCATTCTCCGAGACGGATCAGACCGAGGACCTCAAGAAATTCGACGTGCCGACGCTGATCCTGCACGGCGACGACGATCAGATCGTGCCTATCGCTGACTCGGCCCTGCTGTCGGCCAAGCTCGTCAAGGGTGCCACGCTGAGAGTCATTCCGGGCGCCCCGCACGGCATGTGCTCGACCCATAAGGACCGGATCAACGACGAATTGCTGGCGTTTTTGAAAGGTGCAACGGCAGCAGCGACGGCGTAAGGTTCAATCCCGAAGCGCGGCGGCCGCGGAAAGTGCCTGAGTGTCCTTGGCGGCGGCCGCGCTTTTCACATAATTATCCGTGACCTGACGAGTTAAATTGAGGCGCGGTCGTCAAGGGGCAAATTTCAGAGAAATCAAAAATGAAGATAAGTCCCACGATGTTAAAACAAATGCAGATAGGCCAATCTTGAGGCGAAATCAGACTTTTGGGGGCGTCAGTCAGCCGATCCGATGGACGGCGCGACAGGCGATAAGAGAGACCCACAGTGACATCCAATACCGGCAAGGGAATAATCGACCAGCGCAGTCTTCACTCGGTGGACGAGACATTGCAGAGGCTAGTCAGCACTCTGCATACGAAGGGTGTAACGATCTTCGCGACCGTGGACCACTCGGGTGAAGCGGCCAAGGTCGGTCTCGAGATGCGTCCTACGAAGCTGGTGATTTTTGGCAATCCGAAGGCGGGAACACCGCTCATGCTGGCGTCTCCGAGCATCGCCATCGACCTTCCGCTCAAGATCCTCATCTGGGAGGACGGCGCCGGCAAAGTGTGGGTGAGCTACAATAGCGCCGCCTATCTGCAGGAGCGCCACGGCTTGCCGGAGGATCTGCTGCGCAACATAGCGGTCGTGGAGACGCTTGCGACGTCGATCGGCGAATAACAGCGGATAGCCGTTCGGTGTGCGACCGCATGTATCCAAAGCGGCGACAGATTCATCCTACTATCTCAAGGGAAAGCCGCCGGGCGCGCCGGGGGAGCGAGCGCCGCATGGCTTCATGACAGGGCAGGGTTCTTATGGCGAGACCGGCGATCATGACGGTCGACGACGATGCTGAGGTGTTGCGCGCCGTCGAAGGCGACCTTCGGCGTCAATACGCTGAGGATTACAGAGTTCTGCGCGCGGACTCTGGCGGTGCGGCTCTGGAAGCCCTGCGCGGGCTCAAGAGACGAAACGCGCCGGTCGCGCTACTCATGGCCGATCAGCGCATGCCGCAAATGACCGGGGTGGAGTTTCTCGCCCAGGCCATGACGCTTTTTCCGGACGCGAAACGCGTTCTGCTGACGGCGTACGCGGATACCGACGCCGCGATTGATGCGATCAATAGCGCCAAGATCGATCACTATCTCATGAAGCCCTGGGACCCTCCCGAAGAACGTCTTTACCCGGCACTCAGCGATCTGCTCTCTGACTGGCGCGCGTCGTTCCGGCCTCCGTTTGAGGGTGTGCGGGTTCTCGGTACGCGATGGTCACCCCAGTCTTACTCGGTCCGTGAGTTCCTCGCGCGTAGCCAGGCGCCGTACCAGTGGCTCGACGTCGAAACGGCAGATCGCGATGCTGAAGTGCGCCGGTTGCTCGAATCGATCGGGGCGGATGCGTCCCGGCTGCCCGTGGTTCTCTTTGAGGACGGAAGTTCGCTGTGTCAGCCCACGACGGGAGAGGTGGCTGAGAAGTTGGGATTGCGGGTGCGTCCGGGGTTGGCCTTTTACGATCTCGCGATCATCGGCGGCGGTCCGGCCGGGCTGGCTGCGGGCGTGTACGGCGCTTCCGAAGGGCTCTGCACCGTGATGCTTGACATGGAAGCCCCGGGCGGCCAGGCCGGACTGAGCTCGCGCATTGAGAATTATCTTGGGTTTCCTTCCGGATTGAGCGGTGCCGACCTCGCCCGGCGCGCCGTCGCGCAGGCGCGGCGGTTCGGCGTTGAAATTCTGGCCCCGCAGCGAGCGGTCGCTGTTAAGGTTGAAGGTGCGTCGCGGACGGTTAAGCTCGCGGATGGGAGTGAGCTCGGCTGCAAAGCGCTCCTGCTTGCCACCGGCGTTTGGTACCGGCGGCTGGAGGTTCCTGGCGCCGACGGCCTGCAGGGCCGGGGCGTCTACTACGGCTCGGCCATGACCGAAGCGTTGTCGTGCAAGGACGAAGACGTTTACATCGTGGGCGGGGCGAACTCCGCCGGGCAAGCGGCCATGCATTTCTCCAAATATGCCCGGAAAGTGGTCATGCTGGTTCGCGGCGCATCCCTTTCGGCCACGATGTCGCATTATCTGATCGACCAGATCAAGCAGACGCCGAACGTCCAGGTGGAGACGCGCGCGACCGTGGCGGAAGTTCACGGAGACGACCATCTCGAAGCGATCTCAATTCACTGCGGGGAGAGCGACAAAATCGAAAAGGTGGCCACGAATTCGCTTTTCGTGTTCATTGGCGCCGCGCCCAACACCGACTGGCTCGACGGTGTTGTGCAGCGCGACGAGCGGGGGTTCATTCTCACCGGGCGCGATCTGTTAGTCGACGGGAAGTTCCCGCAAAGCTGGTCGCTCGACCGGCCTCCGTTCCTCCTTGAGGCCAGCGTTCCCGGAATCTTCGCGGCGGGCGACATCCGTCACGGGTCGGTCAAGCGTGTCGCATCCGGTGTGGGCGAGGGCTCCATAGCGGTACAGTTCATTCATCAATATCTCAGCGCGGTGTGACATGGCCCAGACTGAAGTCAATGAGCGGACGGAAGCGCTGATCAATGATCTGCGCAAAGTCCATACATTCTCCGATCTCTCTCACGAGCACCTGGCCTGGTTCGTTGATAAATCCGAAGAGATTCGCTGTGAGCCCGGGGAAATCTTCGCCCGGCCAGGTGACCCGGCAGTATGGCTTGTGGTCATCCTGGAGGGAGAAATCCGCTTTCAGCGCGAGGATGATCCCGACGCTCCGGTATTCACTGTCTCCGCCGGCCAGATCACGGGCTATCTTCCGTACTCGAGACTGACGCAGATCCGCGGGACCGGACGCGCTCTCGCGGCCACAAGAATGTTGCGCCTGCACAAGGACAATATCCCCGAGATGCTCCATCGGATTCCGGAGATTGGCCAGCGCCTCGTGGCGCTCTTGGCAGACCGGATTCGCGAAACGGCCCGAATCGAGACTCAGCGGGATAAACTGGCGGCGCTTGGCAAGCTCTCCGCTGGTCTCGCCCACGAATTGAACAATCCAGCGGCCGCTGCCGGACGCGCTGCAGCCAGCCTGCGCGAGGCGCTCGAGACGGTGCGGGAGGCCAGCATCCGCCTGGCGCGGCACGCCCTCTCCGGCGAGCAACGCGAGAGCATTTTCCAATTCGAGAGTGAGGCCACCCACTTTGTACCCGCAGTTCCCGCGGACCCGCTGGCGCAGAGCGATCGTGAGGACCAGATCGGCGGCTGGCTGGAGAAACATCAGGTCGCCAACTCCTGGAAAATCGCTCCGGTTCTCGCTGACATGGGCGTGGAAACAACCAGGCTGGAGGGGCTGGCTGGCGAGGTCGGGGCCGCGGTGGTGAGCGACGCTATGGTTCGCATCGCGTCGATACTCACGATCTACCGGCTGCTTGGGGAAATTGAGAACAGTACGAGGCGGATCTCCGATCTGGTCCGTGCGATCAAGGAATACTCCTACATGGATCGTGCCGCCATGCAGGAGGTGGATCTCCAGCAGGGACTCGAGAGCACTCTGGCGATTCTCGGTCACCGGCTTAAATCCGGCATCAAGGTCGTTCGTGAGTACGGGCGGGACATTCCGCAGATCTGCGCTTATGGTGGCGAGTTGAACCAGGTTTGGACAAACCTCCTCGACAACGCCATCGAGGCCATGCAGGGTAAGGGCGAGATTCATCTGCGGACCGCCCTTGAGCTTGATCGGGTGCTGGTGGAGATCCGCGACAACGGCCCGGGCATTCCGGCCGATGTTCAGCCCCACATCTTCGAGCCCTTCTTCACCACGAAGGGGGTTGGCGAGGGCACAGGCCTTGGTCTGGATACGGTCTGCCGGATCGTGAGAAACCATCACGGCGAAATTCGTGTGACCTCTCACCCGGGCGACACCCGGTTCCAGGTTTACTTACCCCTCATGCAGCCCAAGACGAGCCCACCGGCCGCGTAAGTCGGCGCCAAGCTTCGAGCCTTTGAGGTGGGCGTTGGACGCGATCCCATGCCAATGATCCAGAAGATTCTGTTTCCCGTCGATTTTTCGCCTTCCTGCGAGGCCATGGCGCCGTTCGTGAAGAGGGCCGCACAGATGTTGTCGGCCCACCTGACCCTTCTTTACGTATTCGACCTCGCTTCATCCGGCTTTGAGCTCCTCGAACGCTCCTTGCGGGAGATGGAGGAGGACCGCGAACACGCGGCGCGTGAGCGGCTCAATTCTTTCCTGGTCGAGGACTTTCCGCTCGAAGGCTGCACAAGGCTCTTGCGGATTGGAGATGCCGCCACTCGAATCGCTGAGGTCGTCCGGGAGCGGCATTTCGATCTCATCGTTATGCCGACTCACGCCGGCAGGTTCCGGCGGATGTTGATCGGCTCCACGACCGCCAAGATTCTGAACGACGCCGATTGCCCGGTCATGACCACACAGCACGCTGAGACGATTGCTCCCCGGCCCCTCGATCACCGGGAATTGGTCTGCGCGGTAAGCCTGCGGGACGACTCCGAAAGGATCCTTAGGGTCGCGGGGCAGATGGCGGAGGACATCCACGCCAATCTTTCGATCGTCCATGCGATTGCCAGCGGCGAACCCGACTCGAAACGTCAGCTCGACCTCGACGAGGGGCTGCAATCCAGGGAACAAAACCTGGCGCGAGAGCGCATCGCGGAGCTGCAGCGTCGCGCAGGTTCCCATGCCACGGTCAAGGTGGTTACCGGTCCGATCAAAGACGCCCTGATCGCGACCGCCCGTCGCCTGGCTGCGGATGTGCTCATCATTGGAAGAGGTTCGGAGGTTGGCGTTCGTCTGCGCGACCTCACCTATGCCGTGGTGCGTGACGCACCCTGCCCTGTGGCCAGCGTCTAAGAAACGGGGGTGGGCGCCCACCACCGTAATCTGCCGTATCGCACGATCCGAATTCATTCAGTTGGTGTAGTGTCGATAGAAGCCGAATATGGCAGATGATTCCAATTCGCCTCCCAAGGAGAACAGCGCCGGAAGCGCCGCACCGCCTCCGGCACATGAACCCTGGAAACCGAAGTTCAATCCGTGGCTGATCGGCGTGGTCGTCGCCCTGGCGGCCTTCATGGAGGTGCTCGACACGAGCATCGCTAATGTCGCGCTGCCTTACATGGCGGGCAGCCTCGGGGCAAGCAATGACCAAGCCACCTGGGTGCTGACTTCCTACCTCGTCTCCAACGCCATCGTGCTACCCATCAGCGGCTGGTTTGCGAACGCGTTCGGGCGCAAACGCTTTTTCATGATCTGCCTGGTGATATTCACCATCAGCTCTGTGCTGTGCGGCAGTGCTCCCAGTCTCACCGCGATCCTCGCTTTCCGGGTGCTGCAGGGAGCGGGTGGCGGCGGGTTACAGCCGATGGCCCAGGCGATCATGGCAGACACCTTTCCTCCGGAGAAGCGCGGCCTGGCGTTCGCTTTGTACGGCATCACAGCCATCGTGGCTCCCACTATCGGCCCGACGCTGGGAGGCTGGATCACGGACAACTATACCTGGCGCTGGATTTTCTTCATTAACGTCCCGGTTGGCATTCTGACGTTGTTCCTGGTCTATCGCGTGGTTGAAGACCCTCCCTGGGTGAAGGAGCGCGCGGGTGCCGGAGTGAAGATCGACTACATCGGCGTGGCGCTGCTCACGCTTGGCGTCGGGGCGCTGCAGATCATGCTCGACAAAGGCCAGGAGGACGACTGGTTCGGATCGCACTTCATCGTGACACTTGCCATCATCGCCGGTGTAGGCCTGCTGTCGCTGGTTATCTGGGAATTGTTTTACAAGAACCCCATCATCGAAGTGCGCCTGTTCAAGAACCTGAACTTCCTAGGCGCGAACTTTATGATATTCACGGTCGGCATCATGCTGTTCTCGAGCCTCGTCATGATGCCCCTGTTCCTGCAGACGCTGCTGGGCTACACATCCGAATCGGCGGGGCTGGTGCTGTCGGGCGGCGGTTTGTTGCTGCTCTTCCTCATGCCCGTGGCAGGAGCTCTCGCCGGCCGGGTCCAGGCGCGCTACCTGATCGCCTTCGGCTGGCTGACGCTCTCGATCGGCATGTTCTATTCCACGCGGCGACTCGACCTTCAAATCAGTTTCGGCAGCGCCAGCGTGCTCCGTATGTTTCAGGTGTTCGGCCTCGGGTTCCTGTTCGTTCCCATCAACCTCGTCGGGTTCTCTTCAACGCCGCTGGAAAAGAGCAACAGCGCGTCCGGCCTCCTCAACTTTATGCGCAACATCGGGAGCAGCGTGGGAACATCGATGGTCACGACCGTGCTCGCGCGCCGGGCCCAGGTACGTCAGGCGTACATGGTGAAGCACATCACCTCGGGACAGCCGGCATTCGCGCAGGCGAGTTCGGCTTTGGCCGCGCGCCTGGCCGCATCGGGGGTGCAAGCGAATCTCGCCGCGCAGAAAGCCTCGGGGATGCTTTATCAAGCCCTGATCGGGCAGGCTAGCACCCTGGCTTACATCGACATGTTCACGATTCTGGGGACGGGAGCGGCTGTTCTGTTTTTGCTTTCCTTCGCGCTAAGGAAGAATCAGCCGGGCGGTGGAAGTGTGATGATGGAGTGAGCGTTTTGTCTGACGGGGGCGACCATGATTCGAGTGATTACGATTGAGCGCGAATACGGAAGCGGCGGCGGTGATATCGCCAGGAGAGTGGCCGAACGTCTGGGCTGGAAGCTCTGGGACCAGTTGTTGACCAATGAGATCGCCCGGCTGATGGACTGCGATTGCCGGGCCGTGGAAAAGCATGAAGAGAGACGGGACCCCTTGTCCTACCGGCTCTTTAAATCTTTCATGCGAGGCAGCCACGAAGGCACTCAAAACGCAGCGCGGATGAGGATGGTCGATGCGGATTGCATCCGTGAGGTCGCGGAAAAAGTGGTGAAGCGCGCCGGCGAAGAGGGCAACTGCGTGATTGTGGGGCGCGGCTCCGCCTACTATCTGCAAAACCGTGACGATGCTTTTCATGTCTTTGTCTACGCTCCGTTTGACCAGAAGGTTCGCAGGTTGCAAGCCGGTGGCAAGGACGCGAAAGAAGCTACCGAGCTTGCGGAAACCGTAGACCGCGACCGCGCGGACTACATCAAGCAGTATTTCGGCGTCGAGTGGCCGGACCGGCACCGCTTTCATCTCATGATCAACTCGACCCTGGGGGATGGCGCGGCTGCCCAGACCATCCTCAACGTTGTTGGGCTGTTCCAGAACCTCGGAATCTGAGGCGTTCGTTCCACGACACCGGAGGCGCAATGATTGGTGACCGGCGCGTTTTCGATTCTGCAGTAACTCTAGCTCTCGCTGCCGCTCTCTTGTTGTGTGCCGCACAGCCGGGTGCCGGACAGTCCGGCGCGGCGGGCACCACGCCACAGAACCCGCTCCTCGGCAGCGTGCCCACGGGTCAGGCCACATCCGGCCCGCTTTCGCTGTCGCTGAGAGACGCCCTCGACCGCGGCCTGAAGTACAACCTGGGCGTAATCGAGTCCGATCAGGGGATGCGCGCCGCCCGCGCCGAGCGTCTGCGCAGCCTGAACGCCTTGCTGCCGAATCTTAACGCCCACATCAGCAACAGCGTGGAGCAGATCAATCTCAAGACCTTCGGCTTCAACATTCACATTCCGGGGGTCAACATTCCTACCATTACGCCGCCTTTCGCCGTTCAGGACGCGCGAGCGACTTTCTCCCAGGACTTGTTCGACTGGGCGGCTCAGAAGAACCTGAAAGCGTCCAGCGCAGCAGAGAAGGCATCCCAGGACACCTATAAGAACGACCGGGAGCTTGTGGTGTTGACCACCGCCGACGCCTATCTCGTGGTGGTTTCGGATGCCGCCACCGTGGACTCGACGCGCGCCCAGGTGGAGACGGCCAAAGCTCTTTACCAGAAGACGTCAGACCAGCACAAGGCCGGCGTGGTCGCCAACATTGATGAGCTTCGGTCGCAGGTGGAATTCCAGACCCAGGAGCAGCGCCTGATCGCCGCACAGAATCAACTGGACATCGACAAGCTGACGCTGGCGCGCATCATCGGTTTGCCGAACGGCCAGGAGTTCCAGTTGACCGACGCCGTACCTTACGCGCCGCTCGACGAGATGACTATCAACGGGGCCTTGCAGCAGGCGTATGCCGCCCGTTCCGACTATCTCGGCGCCAAGGAACAGGTCCGATCGGCCGAGCTCTCGATCCAGGCCGCGAGCGCCGAGAATTACCCCTCGCTTTCCGTCTCAACGGATTTCGGCGACATCGGAAGTCCGAACTTTGCCTACTCGCATGAGACGTTCACCTTCGAGGCCTTGTTGAACATTCCTATTTTTCAAGGCACGCGCGTTCGCGCGGACAAACTCCAGGCCGATAGCGCCCTGCGGCAGCGCCAGGCGGAACTTGAAGACTTGCGCGGCAAGATTGACGCCGAGGTCCGCACGGCCTTCCTGAATCTGAAGTCTTCGTCGGACCTGGTAGCGGTGGCCAGGAGCAACGTCGACCTTGCCAACGAGACACTGAAGCAGGCGCAGGACCGGTTCCTCTCCGGCGTCGCGGACAATCTTGAGGTTGTCCAGGCTCAGGAGTCGGTCGCCTCGGCCCAGCAGTCCTACATCGCAAGCCTTTACTCCTACAACCTGGCGAAGGTCTCTCTGGCGCAAGCCATGGGCGTCGCCGAGCAGTCTGCCTTGCACTTTCTCGGAGAAAAATAAAATGGCCACTACAGCGACGGAAACTCCCGAGCAGGGCGCACGGCCGGGCATCGGCAGCACAGGACCAGGCGGCCCGCGATCCACTCCGCAGCGCAGGAAGACGCGCCGCCTGATCATTTTCCTCGTCATCGGGCTGATCCTGGTGGCGGCCGCGATCCCGCTGTATCGTTACATCGAGTCCTACGAGTCCACCGACGATGCGGAGATCGACGGCTACATCTACCCCGTCAGCTCCCGCGTGCCGGGCTACGTGGTTCGCGTGACGGTGGACAACAACCAGTTCGTGCAGGCGGGCACCGTGCTGGCGCAGCTCGATCCCAAGGACTATAACGTGGCCGTCGCCAACGCCAAGGCCACTCTCGCCAATCTGAAGTCCACCTCGGAGGCGGCGCGGGTCGGCGTGCCGTTGACTTCGGTCAACACTTCGAGCCAGCTCTCGTCAGCCCAGGCGGATGTTGACAACGCGCAGGCCGCCCTGGCGGCGGCCCAGGCGCAGTTTGAGTCGGCGCAGGCCACGCTGCGGCAGGCCGAAGCGAACGACCTGAAGGCGCAGGACGACGTCAGCCGCTACAAGCCGCTGGCAGCCAAGGACGAAATCGCCCAGCAGATCTACACTCAGGCAGTGGACTCTCAGAAGGCCACAGCCGCCGGTGTCGAAGCCGCCCGATCGTCGGCGGCCGCGGCGGAGCAGACCGTGACCGGGGCGCGGACCCGCGTGTCCCAGGCGCAAGCCAACCTGACCTACGCCGAGACGCGTCCGCAACAAATCTCCGTGCAAAGGTCGCGGGCGGAGGCCGCACAGGCGCAAGCGGAACAGGCGCAGGCGGCGCTCGAGCAGGCTCAGCTCAACCTGCAATACACCACCGTGCTGGCGCCCGTGAGCGGAATCGTCGGACAGCGAAGCGTCCAGCCGGGCCAGAACGTCTCGCCGGGCCAGCAAATGATGACCATCGTCCCCCTCGACAGCCAGAACATCTGGGTGACGGCCGACTTTAAGGAAACGCAGTTGACCTATATGAGGCCCGGCCAGCCGGTGAAGATCCACGTTGACACCTATCGACGCGACTACGACGGTCACGTTCTCAACATCGGCGGCGCTACAGGCGCCCTTTACAGCCTGCTGCCGCCCGAGAACGCCACCGGAAACTACGTCAAGGTGGTGGAGCGCATCCCGGTGAAGATCACATTCGACAAGGGCCAGGACCCCGAGCATCTTCTGCGGCCCGGCATGTCCGTGGAACCCGATGTCAAGGTGAAGTAGGTCCCATAACACGGCGACGCAAAAGCCGTCCACCTCTAAACAACGTGCTGGAGGACAACCAAAGTCTCGTCGTCCCGGGGTCGTGTGTTCCCGGTGAAGCGCCTCACTCCAGCAATCAGCTCCCGAGCCATGTCAGCCGGGGCCCCAACCTCCAGGCCCCGTGCCAGTTTTAGCAGTCCCGTGTGGCCCAACTCGGCGCCCGAGGAATCCATCGCTTCCGTGATCCCGTCCGTGTAAAGAACCAGCGCATCTCCCACGCCCAGCCGGACGCCGGTCTGTGAGTAACTGGTCCCCGGGATCAGGCCCAGGGGCAATCCTTCGATCTCTACCGCGAACGCCGTATCGTCCTCCAGCAATTCCCAGGAATCCTCTTTCACCCGGTACCAGAGCGCCGGGGGATGACCCGCGTTACTGAAGACCAATTCCGCCGTTTCTACGTAGAAGCTGAACACCGCGGCGGTGGCATACTGGCTCCTGACAGCTCTGGGAACAAAAGCCTGATTCAATTCCCGCATCAGCGCGGACTGATCCCGGTTGTTCGTGTGGCGCTGCAGAACGGAGCGCAGGTTTTGTGCGATCCGGCTGGCGTCGCTGCCGTGGCCTGCTACATCGGCCACGACGATGCGTGAAATCAGGCCCCGGCTGCACACGGAAATGTAGTGAACGTCTCCTCCGCCCGAACCAGGATCGAACGGCGCCGAGTAAACCCATCCGGCCAGGCCCGGCAACTCCACCAGATGATCTGCGTCGCGGTTTCCGCCCCACAACTCGAAGCACGCCAGCCGCTCGCTCCCGGCACTCATCGAAACCGAACCCTCCCTTATTGTGATGACCGCCGAATGCGCGCTGATTCAGGGCTCGGCGTGCAAGTTGGCGGCGAAGTACCCGTCGAGACCGGAGACAACCTCATCGAGGCCTTGCCGGAGATTGCGGTCGAGCGCCGCGACCACATCGGCGATGGTCTTGCCTTGAACGGGCTCGCTGTGGGAGTAAAAGTGGTTCCAGACCATCTTGCGATCCTTGCGGTCATCCAGTTCGAACTCCATGGACACCAGCCCGGACATGCCGCCGGCATCAACCTCCTCGAAATCGTACAGCCTGCCGTGCAGCACGTATTCGCCCTGGGCCGAACTGCCGAGCTCAGCCACCGATTGATATTTGCCCGAAGCACGAAGCCGGCGAAGCAGGCTGGTTTTCAGCATTTGCACCGGCGCCGCATCCCAAAGGTGATACTGATACGTGCCGATCTCATTCGGACCGACGCGATAGGCGATGGGTTGGTCCATCAGGATTTCGGGTCCGCCGATGTGACCGATCAGCAGGGTAACCGGATAGACTCTTGCTGTAGGCTCCGGCCCCGCCGGAAGATCGACGGTGTAGTAGTGGATGGGGCGCCCGCTGCCGCAGGAGGCCAGCGTCACCGTCGCGAACAGGATCGGGATGAGGAGTATCGTTCGGCGCATGAACGCAGTTGCCCTTCCTATTGCTCTCCCGGCTTACGCTCGGGGGATTTGTCGGCGCGGATCAGCGTGTAAGGCCGCCGCTTTAAAGTCGCCGTCAGATCTTTGAGGTGCTGGGTCGTCACCCGGATGTTGGCCAGGGTCTCGTCGATGTTGTCGGCGTTGTAGTCAAGGGTCCGGTTGAGCTGATCCATGACCGACGATGCCGTAGCCAGCGTCTGGCGCAGTTCCACGAGCGAAGCCTTCAAGTCCGGACGGTCCTCAACCACAACCGCGTCGATGTGTCCCAGAACGTCGTTGGCTTGCGCCATCGTCTTCTTCAAATCGTCGAGGAGCGGCGTGAGGCGCTCGCTCGCGGACTGCACGTTGTTCAGAGTGGCGGAGACTTTGGGCCGGTCCTCAGCGAGCATGCCGTTGACATTGGCCAGCGACCCGCCGATGTTGGCCCGGTTGCGGTCGTTCAGCAGGTCATTGGCGCGGGCCACCGTTACTTGCAGCTCGTCGAGCCGATCGTTCAGCTTCTCGAGCGTTTGCTGGACCATCGGCTGGAGGCTGCCGACCATATCGCCAAGGTCGCCGAAGCTCAACGACTGCGCCGAATTCAACACGCTGCCCGGCTCCGCCGGGCGCGCCCCGCGCGTGCCGGTGCTGAGTTCCAGATAGTTGTCGCCGAGCGGCCCGAGGCTCGTGATCTTGGCTACGCTGTCGCTCTTCAATGGAATGTCGCGGGCCACGTCGAAATCGACTTCGATCCGCGTGGAGTCTTGCGGGTCCACATGGACCGCACGGACCGCGCCGGCCTTCATGCCCCCGAACCGGACCGCGGCGCCCGGCTCGAGGCCGCCCGCGAAGTTGACGTACGTCCGATGTGGTATATTCCCGCGGCTGAAAGCCCCGGTGACAAAGAGCACGCTCGCAACCAGCAGAGCGGTGGCGACCAGTACAAACAACCCCACCCACACCTGCTCGCCACGCGAATTCATACGCATTCTCCCGGTCCCGCGTCCTTACAAGGCGATAAGAAAAGCCCTTCGACATGGATCAATTTGTTCATCATCTGCTCGAAACCCAGCCGAAAGCCTCAAATTCTCGGAAGACCACTATTCTGCCGCCTTCCGGTCCCCCGTCAACATCTGCAAATAATTGAGCTCGTCCTCCACCTGAGGCTCGGGAACGCGGTCGAGAAATTGTCTCACGTGCGGGTTGGTGCTCGTCGCCAGTTCCGCCTTCGTGCCGGCGGCGATGATGTTCCCGCGGTCGATCAGGAGCATGCGGTCCGCGATCAGGAAGGCGCTGGCCAGTTCGTGTGTGACGACGATGATGGAAATGGTGTAGGCCTTCTTCAGCTCGAGAATCAGGTCGTCAATTCCCGCCGCGATGATCGGGTCGAGGCCGGCGGAAGGCTCGTCAAAGAACAGGATCTCGGGGTCCATCGCCAGCGCGCGAGCGACTGCGGCCCGCTTCTTCATCCCACCACTCAGCTGCGAGGGCATGAAATCCTCGAAGCTGGCCAAGCCGACCTGCTCCAGCTTGATCCGCACCATGATTTCGATCGTCGATTCTTCGAGCTGGGTGTGTTCGCGCAAGGGCAGCGCCACGTTGTCGCCCACGGTCATGGAACCGAAAAGAGCGCCGCCCTGGAAAGAGACGCCCATCTTCTTTCGGATCTCGTCCAATTGGCGTTCGGGAGCCTGGGCGATGTTCACACCCTCGATCCACACCTCGCCGCTGCTCGGTTTCTCGAGCCCCACCAGCGTCCGCAGCAATGTGCTCTTGCCCGAACCGGAGCCGCCCAGTATCACCAGAGTCTCTCCGCGCTGCACCTCGAAGGTTATGCCGTGCAGAACCTCCCGCTCGCCGTAGCTTACCCGCAGGTTCACGACGGAGATGGCCGGTTGTCCGGGCGCGGTAAGAGGCTCGCTCATCGAACTGCTCCCCCATCATCTTATCCCGAGTAGGAGGACTCGCAAGGCCGAAATAATGGCTTTGGCAGATTTCATCGTTGCTGCGACTGGATCGTATACATCACAGCATCGAATTGTATTAAAGGCAGTTAGTGTGGCTCGTCGTCCCCGCGGCCTCCGCGCCGCGAGTGGCTTTGGCGAGGCCTTTTTTGACGATTTTTTGCAGACCCGTGCTGATTCTAAATGGCTTAGTGGCTTTGGCGGCCCTTTTTCTAAGATCTTTTTTGCCTTGTTGACGTCCTTTCCCCGATTGTTATAGCCTCGCGCAAGAGGCTCCGTATGAAGCCGTATCTGCAACGTCCGCAGCGGGGAGGCGATCGCTCTCCGCTCAAGATCGATCTCCTGGCGTAAACGCTGTCCTTCCAAAGACATAGAGCGATGGCGATGAGTGGCTTTCAGGCGCGCTTGGCGCGCGACTTGGGGCAGGGAGGCTCCATGGAGATAAACGGAGAGCAAGTGATGGTGCTTTCGTCCTCTTGACGGCTCGCCTCGAACAATCCCGGAGATTCGCGCTTGAATCATGACCTGGGCTCTCAATATAGGCTCTGCCTGCTGCCGGCGGGTCTCGTCGGACGCTGGTGCAGGCTGTCGCGCGCGAGCCGTCGCGGGTTCAAACCTCCGGCTCCTTGCTTCCTGGCGAGCGGCTCCCGCCAGCTTTTGACCATCGACTCCACAGCCACCCGATAGTGTGCACTCGAAATTTGAGACAGTGGGGAAAAGTGACAAAAGTGAGAAAATTTATTTGCTCCGTATTTTCAGCCGCTTAGAAGAAAACGAGTAACAAATACCCAGGAGAGGTTGTGTTCCGACTCGGCAAAGGGGATCCCACCCGGCATTTCGGCCTTAGCCGTTGGTGAGGTAAAAAAGAGCCGTAAACACCAGATCGACCGCGATCACCATGAAAATCGACTTCACGACTGCCTCCGTAGTGGAGTGACCAACTTCCTCGGCGCCGGCACCGGTTGAGAATCCTTCATGGCAACCGACCGCGGTGATGACGACCGCAAACAGGGCGCTCTTCACCAGGCCCGTGGAGATATCGTGCAGAACCAGGGCGTCGCGTGTGGCCTGGAGATACGACAACACCGTGAAATCGGCTCCTGTCACACCGAAGAGGCAGCCGCCCAGAACCCCCATGGCGTCAGCCCAGATGGTCAGGCACGGCACCATCACCAGCATCGCCAGGAACTTGGGCGCCACCAGGAATGCCACCGGGCTGATGGCCATTGTCTTGAGCGCATCGACTTCTTCGGTGACCTTCATGGTTCCGATTTCAGCCGCGAAGGCCGAACCCGACCGGCCGATTACGATGATAGCGGTGATCAGCGGGCCCAACTCGCGTATGATCGAGATCGCTACCGCATTGGCCACGAATTCAATGGCCCCAAGACGCCGCAGTTCATACGCGCTCTGCAGCGCGATGATGAGGCCCACGAAGAAACTGATGAGGGAAACGATCGGCACTGCCCCCACGCCGACGTCCATCGCCTGGTGAAAGGCGCGTTGCGCCCGCAGTCGTTGCCCCTTGAGAGGGCTCGCAAGGGTCAAGTACGCGGACTCGCCGGTGAGCCGCGCCAATCCCCCGAGGTAGGCTAGACCCTTTAGCGTCTCAAGCCCGACTCGAGCCGGTAGCGCGGTGACCTTATCCTGCGTCTTCAACATGAACCTTCCTGCAGCGTCCGTTCATCCTTCGACCGTCGCCTCTTTTGGAGCGCCCATCCCTGGCACTTCACACTTCCAGCGCCTCTTTTTCGGTCTTCCGAATCTCAAAGATCTTTGTCAGCCGGGTCAGTTGCAGAACCTCCTGGACCGGCTCATTCAACCCAAACAGAACCAGGCGTTTGTCGCTGATGCGCGCCGCTTTCAGCACCTCGACCAGGGAAGCAATTCCGGAGCTGTCGACGTATCGCACGTTTGTCAGGTTTACCGCCAAACGGGGCGTCTTCTTCAGCGACTCCAGCAACGCCGTGCGAAAACCGGGCGAGGTACTCATATCGATCTCGCCGGTTACATCCACAATGGTGGTGCCGTTCAACTCGCGCGTGGAGATTTTCATGGGGGTTGCGTCTCGCTTATCGTCTAACAAGTGAGTCAAGGCGTGAGCCTCGCTGGGGGCAAGTACTTTTTCAAGCGCAGCCTGTTTCCTTCGGACACGCGCTCATAAACCACCTCGTCCATGATCTGCCGGATCAGGTGAGTGCCCCGTCCGCCCAGGGCCACCGCGTCCAGGGGCTGGGCGCAATACTTGGAACGATCTAAAGGTTCGCCGCGGTCGACGAAAGTGAACTCCAGGCAGCCGATGTCCGCGTGCAATCTCATCTCAATTTCCTGGTCGCGCCGATTGTTGTAAGCGTGGCGGATGATGTTGCTCAGCGCCTCGTCGACGGCCAGTGTGATCGAGCGGCACTGATCTTCCTTGAAACCGGACACGGCTGCAAACTCCGCGACCGTGCACCTCACGACCGCCAGCAGCCGCGGGTCGCTCAGTATTCTCAGCTGGAAGTCGAGCGGGCCGTTCGCTTCCTGGCAGCCCGGCAATTCCGGCGGACTTTGTTTTTCGCAGCTCACAGACACTCCGAATCCGGAACCGCACGCAATGTGCAACCTGCCTGGGACGGCGCGATTTGCCACCCGAGCGAAGATTACCACGACTGAGCATCAATCGGCGAGGTTACGCGCGACAGTGTCGCAGCAAAGTGAGAAGTTCCTCTTTCAGCAAAGTAGAAAGTTCCTGTTTGAAACCGGCAGACTGGCCGGATGAGCGAACAGGAGATGCTGGTGTTAAGCACGAGAGAGCGGGACCGATTGAAGGTGTTGCATGAGGTAAAGAAGGGACACTTGACGCAGCGAGCGGCAGCGGCGCAATTGGGAATCACGGATC
>JASHQD010000423.1 GCA_030037755.1 Terriglobia bacterium | reverse complement strand
GGATACGCCGTTCCGTCCTTCACGTGGTGGTATGCGCTCATTTCGTACAGGCCCTTGAATCCGTCCTCGTTCTTGACGGTGCCGAACTCCGGGATGTTGGGCGGGCCGTTGGGAGTGAATTCGGCGCGCACCACGTCCGACATCGGAACCATATCGATGGCCGCGGCGAACAGGTCCGGACGTTCCGTGATCGAGCGGCCGATCGTGATGCCACCGGCGCTTCCGCCTTCGATGGCGCGCCGCGGCGTCGAGGTGTACTTCTGGTCGATCAAATATTGGGCGCAGGCGATCATGTCCTTCCACGTATTTGGCTTGGTCAACTGCTTGGCCGCAAGGTGCCAGTCCTCGCCGTATTCGCCGCCGCCGCGGACGTGCGCCACGGCATAAACGCCGCCGCGCTCGAGCCAGGCCAGCAAGGTGGGATCGAAGTAAGGATCTTCCGTGATGCCGTAGGCGCCGTATCCTTCGAGGCGCGTGGGATGCGAACCGTCCAGTGCCAGGCCTTTTTTGTAGACGATGGAGAGCGGGACCATGGTTCCGTCATAGCTTTTGGCCTTGACCTCGACGGATTCCACATCGGAAGGGTGATCGAACGGACCTGCGGGCTGCAGTTTGGTGTCTGTTACCTGATTGGTTTTCGGATCGAAGGCGTAAAGGCCGCCGGCATTGGTCCAGGAAGCAAGGAACATCGTCGCTCCCGGCACGCGCTCATCAGTGGAAGCGAGCGAGAGGGATCCGTCGAAGGGCAATGGCACCGATTCCGCCTTGCCTCCGTCGTAGGGAAGGCGGCGCAGCCTGCCGACGCCTCCATCGAGGTCCTGGATGTAAAGCGCGTCGCTGGCAGCGCCGATGCTTCTTACCACCGATTCGCCCGGTGGTACGACGACCTCGGCCTTCGCCACATCCGGATCGGAGAGTCTCGTGCGCAGCACTTTGTAACGTGAGGCGTCTTTGTGCGACAGCAAATACAAGTCGTCGCCATGGACGTCGAAGCTGGTAACGTCGTCGTCCACGTCGCATATCTTCTTCCACGGCACCGGCGACGCAGTCAGCGAACTGAGCGGAGCCACGTAAAGCGTCGCCTCATTCTGCACGCCGTGAGCGGCCAAGCCGATAGCGTACGGGCTATCGGGATAGGTAGTCACAAAAGGAAGATCCGTTTCCACCAGATCAACCCCGGAGATGCCCCGGCCGAACACCATGGGATCCTTTTCGGGATCGGAGCCGAGAACATGCAGGTAGACGCGACTGTTGAGCTCGCGGTCCGTTGGAGCCGAGTTCGGCCCCATCTTCTGCAGGCGGTTGTAGACGAACGAGCGGCCGTCCGGCAGCCAGGATGGGCCTCCGAACATGGCGCGATCGATGGCGTCGCCGGTTTCTTTGCCCGTAGTGGCGTCCATCACGCGCAGCACCGCGTCTTCCGAGCCGCCCGGCGAAACTCCGATCGCCACGTAATGTCCATCGAAGGAGGGCGCCATATAGCTGATCGCATAGTGCGCTGCGCCCTGGGAGGCGAACTTCATGGGATCGAGCAGCAGCTTTTCCGCGCCACTCCATCCCACCCGCAGATAGAGCCTGGCGACCTCTTCGTTCGAGAGGCGCTTGGTGTAGAAGATCTGGTCGCCGGGCACTACTCTGACGCTCCCCACCACCGCCGGCGCGGATTCGTCAAAGGACTTGATTTGCGCCAGCAGCGCGGCGCGGCCTGGAATGCGGTCGAGGACGGACGTGGTGTAGTCGGCCTGGCCCTTGAACCACGCCGCCACCTCGGGGTCTTTCAGGTTCTCCATGTAACGATACGGGTC
Source organism: Terriglobia bacterium (assembly GCA_030037755.1). Taxonomy (GTDB): domain Bacteria; phylum Acidobacteriota; class Terriglobia; order UBA7540; family UBA7540; genus Gp13-AA77. Next base: position 1,300 of record JASHQD010000423.1, on the reverse strand, counting down.
AGGCACTTTCACGCCGAAGTATTCGTCCGTAACGTTGCGGACAGCGGCAACCGGCGGCGCCGAGGTGGCCGAGTCCGCCAGTCCTCGGCGGATGCCGGACAATGCGAAGCAGGAAGCCAGCCCTGCCGATACAAGTGCGATGATCCGCAGAGCACTGATCTCGCGGCGGAATGCTCGTCGAATGTACCTGGCCATTAACTCATCTCCTCTCGCGGAGTCATCGTGTCGCTTCGACCTGCCTGATGTTGGCCCTCAGACAAAAGGATTCCCGAGGTTAAACTGGCCGCCGGTTTTTCGATAATCGCGGCCCGCCTCCCGCTGATCCTCGGGAGGAAAGGCTTGCCGTTTCGCCTGGTAATACGCCGCCCTCCGATCCCCTTGTTTCTTCGGGTTGAAAGTAAGAAAGAGCGCGCGTCTGGCGGTGCCGGAGCGATTCGGCGCCGACCGGTGCGGAACGAGGCCGTCGAAAACGATCACATCGCCGGACCGCATCGGCACCGGCTCGAAGCGCAGGTTCGCGAGCGCCGCGGTCGCGATCTGGCCGGCTTCATCCAACTCCAGTTCCTCCGCGACGCGCGGCCCGGTTGCGAATTCCAGGCAACCGTTGGACACTGTAGCGTCGTCGATGGCAACCATGGCCGTGATGAAGTCTGAAATGCCAAAGCCGTGGTAGGCAGGACCGTCCTGGTGGGCAGTGTAGGCGCCGCCTCCCTGCGGCTTGAGATTGACTTTGTCCTTGAAGAGGACCGCCTCGTCTCCGAACAGTTCGGAAAGAACTCGCAGCAGAGGCGCCGACCGTTCAACGAGAAAATCGATGGGACCGCCAGGCTCAATGAAATGCTCGATCCGGGAAAGCACCTTCTGACCCTCGGACGAGAATTCGTAGTACTTCAGCCAGCCCTCGCGCGGAGATTCGTGGATCTGATCTGCCCAGCTCCGGAGCGATTTTAGCTGCTCCGGAGCCAGCAGGTTGGGAAGCGGAACCCAGCCGGAACGGCGGAAATCCTCAAGGTTGCTCTGATCCAGTTCCATTTCCGAAACTCCGCGTTCCGCCACGCCCAATCCGAATTGCCGATTGTCGATTGACACTGCTGATTGCCAGTTTCGGAATATCGGCAATCGACAATCGAAAATCGGCAATTTCCGCGTTACTGCGGCCTTCCCTGCATCGGGAAGTCCATTTTTTGAGGCTCGCCCGTGATCTGCGACGTCTCGTGATCGAGCACTTTTTGGAGCACCATCGAGGTACCGTCGGAAGACGTCATCTTGACGAGGCCGTAGGGCGAGACCTTGGTCGACG
>JASHQD010000422.1 GCA_030037755.1 Terriglobia bacterium | reverse complement strand
TTCCCGGGCGTTTTCCGGTTCAAGGTGTTGCAGCACGATCAACGAGAAGACGAAATCGAAGCTGTTATCGGGAAACAGGTGCAGATTGCCAGCTTGATTGTGGACGTAACGGCATCGAGATCCGAATTTATTGAAGCGCTCCGCCTGCGCCAGCATCGAAGGCGCTATATCAACTCCGCAGCATTGGTCGAAGTGCTCGCAGAGCGCCTGGGTCAGGCGGCCAACCCCGCAGCCGAAATCCAGGGCGCGGCCGCGCGGGATCGTCACGCCAAGCCGATCGAGCTCCGCCATGAGGGCCTGGACCTGGTTTCGGCCGGTCTCAAAGAACTTGTCCGGATCCCATCGGTTGCCGCGATAGCGAGGATCCGTCAAGATCGCCCACAGCGGGTCTTGCTTCCCGAATTCGTCCCAGTTCAAGCCAACTTCTTTCAACTCCATGCTGTCTCCTCTAACCGAACTCCCTCTGGTGAAGCAACTTCCGCGCACAGAGATTGCGTCACGGGAGTTAACCGCCCGTCAGCAAAAATCTCGCTCGCTGGCGTCTGTCCCGCGAGGATGTTGCCGAATGCGGCGACAACGACAAAAGGCTCATTGTCGCGTTGGAGCTCCTCGATGTCGTGAAGGCCGCAGCCGATTCTGGCGTAGCTTCGCAAGGCAAGCCCGTTGCGGCGCAATTCATCCTGAAAGCCATCCACGGTCCAGAAGACGTCGTAGATGGGGTATTGTGCCCAGCCCTCGCCGCGGGCGCGCTGCAACAACTCGTAGCGGGGACTGGGTACGTCGATCACGGCTAATCCGCGCGGTTGAAGGAGGCTCTTGACTCGTTCATAGAACTCCCTTCGATCCGGATAGTCGAAATGTCGAAGCAGGCGAAAGCAAGTGATTACATCGAACTTCTCGTCCGTCCTCCAGGCGAAGAAATCCGCGAATATATAACGGCAATTGCCCGGATTACCGGGCCCGGCCAGGCGCAGCATCGCCTGGGAGTTGTCGACCGCCGTACAGGCGCCGTAAGGAGCAATTGACCTGAGGATGCGTCCCTCGCCGGTGGCGATGTCGAGAATGCGAAGGTCATGGCGATCCGGAAAAGCGATTTCCACGCACTGCTGAACGGCCGCGCGTTCGTCGCGATCAATCAGGTTGTGAGGGTGGGACAGGAAGCGCTGCTGGCTGTAACTTTGCGCCACCTCCTCCTGGGCGTAATGTGCCTTGAGCTTCTCCCGGCCCTTTACGAGGACTTTGCCGTGGCGGCGGACCGCCACTCGCCACGCTTGGAGAGAGGGACCGAGAGGCCGGCCGATCATCTCGCGATACAAGGCTTGGTAAGAGCCGATGGCGCTGTTGCGGCCGAAACGTTGCTGCGCAAAAGGACGGGCCCGCGATGCGAGCTGTTCATACTCCAATTTGAGGCGCTCGAGGCCCGCCGCTAACCCCTCCACCGTAGCCTCGGTTGCAACGCCTACGCCTCCGCTCTCGAGAAGACCGGCTATTCCGGCATGCCGGGTAGCGAGCACAGGCCTGCCTCGCAGCAGCCCCTCGATCGCCGAGAACGGACTGGCATGATTGCGGCCTGTTTCCGCGAAGGGCAGAATCATCGCGTCGGCGCGCTCATAGAACCGCTCCATATCCAACGTGCCGGCCTGCACCTCGACATTCTTCAACCGGCGCCGGCTGAGCTCTTCGTAAAGGCGCGTGGCGTCGGTCCGCCAGGCCATCAGGAATCGTGTTTGAGGAACAGTTTCGGCAAGCGCCAGAACAAGGTCGATGCCACGGCCCTTCCATTGCTCCTCGAGGAAAGGCGAAGAGGCAAACCCGACGGTGAAATCGCTCCCAGGGAGACCGCGCGAGTGTGGCGGCGCAGGCGTGAAACCGGGATAGATCACTTCGTGCGCCTTCACGTTCGCGCGATCCAGGCCGGTCCATGACGGTTCGGACTCAGGAACGACAATGAGAGTGCCGATGTCGATCCAATGGCGTACTTCTTCGAGCTGTTCGTCTGTAGCGCAATACTCAGGCGCGTCCGCCACGGCAGTGAACAGCACCCTCTTGCCCGTCAGGTTATAGCCAAACAGCTGTGTGAGGTGTGCGGAAAACAGATGGATAAGCGACGGGTTCAGGCCGTCGAGCGCCCGCCCCAGTTCGCGCCGGGGAACGTAGAGAATTCCCGGCTCCGAATCCCAACGAAGCGTTTCGTCATCTTCCTCGACCGACGCGAAGAGGATTTCCCAATGCGGGTTGGCGAGCCGCATCGACGAGTACACTGCCCACGCTTCTTTCTTGATGGCCTCGATCAAGCCTTCGCGCTTCACGCCTTCGCACAGAACCACAATGCGAGGTTTCGGAATCTGTGATCCCCGAGGAACGTCGCGGGAACGAGTCTCCGCGGTTCCGATCGCCTTTTCGGAATGTGCGGAGCCCCTCACGGAAGCATCCAGCGCCGCTTTGATTTGGCCGAGCGAGCGTTCGACTTCGAGAATGCGGCAGGCGAAACGCTGGTTCAACTTCACCTGAATCAGTGCGTTCTGGCCGATACGGTCGCATAGCTGGGTGAACTCGGTGAAGGGCGCGAACTCCAACTGAGATCCCGGCCCGGCCGGCTGCCGCAGCGCCGCAGTCAGGCCCGCATTGGCCTTTTTCAGTGCCTCCAGCTTGTCGCTCAGATGCAAATCGGCCGTTTCTGATGAGCCGATGTCCGCGCCACCTTGGATCCTGCCTTCATTGAACGAGGACATGACGAACGTTCCTTGATGCGGGAATGCTTGCGAACATAGTTCCAGCTTCCGGCTAAGATTTTTCTAATGTTTTCCGCATTTCGAGGCTCGCAGCGCACAAGCAGCCCGATCAGGACCTGGCGGTGCAATCCTCGGACCAATGAGCATCTGACGTTTGGAGGACGATAGTAGCTGGAGGAAAAGGAACCGGAGACCTTCTGGTTCCTGGCAAAGCCATGGCGATTAGGGTTTCTCAGAGCCGTCGAGCACCTCGCGAATCCTTCGGAGCAGCACATCCGGAGTGAAGGGCTTCTGAAGAAATGGACTACCTCTTTCTAAAACGCCGTGATGAACAACGACTGCCTCGTCGGAATATCCTGACGTATAGAGGGTTCGCAGTTCGGGAAAAAGGATCTCGAGGCGATTCGCCAACCCGGGTCCGTCCATTTGCGGCATCACGACGTCGGTGAATAACAGATGAACCGGTTCGCCCGCTTGTGAGCAGAGCCTCAGCGCGTCTTCGCCATTACGCGCTTCGATGTGTCGGTAACCGCGTCTCGCGAGAGTACGTCCGACCAGGTGCCTTACGGCGTTATCATCTTCAACCACGAGCACTGTCTCCCCTCTGGGCGAGGCCGTCGGAGCAATGCGAGCCGCCTCTTCGGCTCGCTGAGGTCTGCCATCC
>JASHQD010000421.1 GCA_030037755.1 Terriglobia bacterium | reverse complement strand
GCTCGATTTCACGCGAGTGACACCAGCGCCTTCTGGCCAACCTCTGCCGGCATTTGGCCGCCTAGCGAAGTGCCGCCTTCATATCTTTTAGGGCACGTTTGCTGATTTGCCCTTGCCTGCGCTTGATCGGCTCGCGTTCGACGCCGGGACGCTTGCGGCCGGGTGGCCCTTCTGCTCTTCCCGCTCCTCCTCCGCGAGTTTCTGGGTGTGGCCCCGCCAGTCCTCGGGGAACAGCACCTTCAGGAGATCGTCGTCGTAGTATGCCTTATCCCAGTTTTTCGCGACTTCGAGCTGCTCGGCCGCGAGCCCTGTCGTTTGTAAATCGAGGAGTTCTGCCCTGAAGTCGGCGAACCTCAGGTCAGCGTTAATTAGGTCGGCCGCGCGCAGGTCGGCCCCCGTCAGGGAGGCCCCAGTCAGGTCGGCCGCGCTTAGGTCGGCCCGGTTCAGCTTGGCCGTAAGCAGGTCGGCCCCGGCCAGCTTGGCCTCGGCCAGGTCGGCCCCGGTCAGGTCGCTCAGACGCAGCAGGGCCCCGGTCAGGTCGGCCCCGGTCAGCCTGGCACCCTCTAGCCGAGCGCCTTGGAGATTGGCTTTCGGGAGGAATGCGCCGGATGCATCAGCGTATCGCAGATCGGCACCAGCGAGCTCGGCTCCCTTCGCGAGATCTAATTCGCTCTCGTTCTTGCCCGTCCAGTTCGGAGGCTTTACAGACACATCCGCCTGGGTGAGATTGGCAAACGGTGAATAGTGAACCAGCGCCATGGCCCGCGGCACCCAACCCCAGCGTCCGGGTAGTCCGTCGCTCCACCACGGCTCCTGGCCCGGCGGGACACCTCGGATCGCTCCAATAGAGACCAGCATGAACGCGACTCCGGTTACGACAAAAATTGCGGAGGCGCCGTACGCCTGCAGAGTTCTCAACGTGCGGATCCCGGAGAATGACCGGCGCGGGCGTCCGAGCAGGCTGGCCGCCGCCAGGCGATAGAGCCGAACCGCGCCGGTGATCGCGATCGCGAGCAGCAGCACCTGCAAAGTCGTCCAACGGAAGTCGTGACGCGGCAGGTAGCGCCCCCAAAAGAAAAATAGCGTGATCGGCACCAGCCACCAGGCCAGCACAATCGAAATAGCCTGCTGAAAGTACGACATGAAGGGCCGATCCCCCTTCAGCATCGTCACGTGCGCCCGCACCAGGTCGTTCAGCAGCCAGGGATCGGTCTTTTCGTGCAGGCACCGTCCGTCCGGGAAGATTGCCGGGAGCGACCCGAGTTCCTCCCACAATTTTTGCAAGTAAAAATGGAAATAGAAGTAGACGCACAACAGCAGCAGCGGCGCCACCACGTAGAACCCGACGATCGGAATGCTGGTCTGGATGATAGGCAGCGGTGAAGAAGCGCGGTTGGTGATCAGGTTCACGTCCGTGGTGGTGGCAATGGTCAGCCAGGAGTAGAGGCAGGCCGCCAGCATGGCAACGAACAGCTTGCGCGCGCTCTCCGAAATGTCGCCGACGGCGCCGAGCTCTTTGAAGAGATCGGCCAATGCCTGCGGCAGAGTAGCGCCGGTGAGATCGGCGCCCGCCAGTTGTTGCGGGCGAAGGCCGCCCTTCACGCCGCTGAGATCGCAGCCGTGAAGGATTGCTTCCCGAAGATCGGCGTCCTGCAGGTTTGCCCTTCCGCCCGGGCCGCTAAAGGTTGCGCCGGACAGATTCGCCCGCTCCAGGTGTGCGTTCGAGAGGTCGGCGGCCACAAGCACGGCGCCGGAGAGATCCGCCCCCTCGAGGTGTGCGCTCGAGAGGTCGGCGCTCAACAAATTCGCCTTACTCAGGGTGGCGTCCCGCAGGTCGGCGCCCGTAAGCTTTGCGCCGCCAGTCAATATGGTCTCGCCTGGGCCCGGGCCCGCCAGCGTGGTCAGTCCAAAATAAACTCCGGACAGGTTCCGGCCGCGAAGGTCGGCGTTGCTCAGGTCGCGCTCGATCGCGGGCGAGGCGTTCCAGGCTTCAACGCCCTGGTTGATCAAGTCGAGAGATTGCTGATTTGCCATCGATCAGCTCTCCGCCAGCATTATCCGCCTTCTTTCGGTGACCTGCTAAACGAACACGGCGGGGGAGACGTGGAATTTCGCGGCCAGCTTGCGAATCTGGTCCACCGTCAGACTGCGCTTGCCGTGCAGCGCATAGGAAACCGCGGCCTCGGAGCCGAAGACGTCAGCCAATTCCTTCTGCTTCAGGCGGTGGGCCGCCATCAGTTCGGCCAGGACCTCAGCGGATGACACCGCCGGCAGCGGATACCGCCGCTTCTCATAGGCTTCGATCAGCAGTGCGACAGTTTCGGCATAGCGCTCCTCTGCCGCCGTCATCTCGGCTTCGGGCTTCGCCATGAAATGCTCGAGAACCCGCTTCCAATGGCGGTGCTCCCGTTCCGTGTGGATCGCCCTGGGCGGCTGCTCTGCCGCTAGTGTCCTGTAAGCAGCCTCGGCCGCCCTTGTTGCCGCCATAGAGTGCACCTCACCGAAGACTTGCGCTCCATCGGTCGTACTCGGCGTGTGTCATCACCTTCAGTACCCTGACGACCTCGAGCCGGTAATTGATATTGGCCACCAGCCGGAATTGATTACCCCTGATGTCGAATACCACGTGGCCCGCCACATAATCGGCGCTGGGCCACGATTGGCGCACATCCGGCAGATGCCGCCAACGGGCGTTTTCAACGACCTTTGCCCATACCGCGAGGGCTTTATGCAAGCTCAGGCTTCGATGCGCTTGCGCGGCAGCCTCGAGAACGTCCTGGCCAACGATAATCACGCGGTACCCAAGCCAGTCCCAATTATCTTAACAGTATGTTAAGCTGTCAATGGGCTGGGTGGCCGACGAGCGAGGATCTGGGACCCCGGTCCAGGCTGGCGCAGACCTTGTGTCGAGAGCCTGAGAGGTCGTGAATCACGCAAGAAGGTCTGCGCCAGCCTGGCCCCGCGCTATTGGTCGCAAGCCGTGGGTTGGTCCTTGCACCATCTCTCGACGGCATCGAAATCAAAGAGCGTGAACTGCTGTCCGGTTGCCTTTCTCAGAGCAATGAAAGCCAAAGCGAGTGGTCCTACGCCGGTCTGTTTTGACCGGATCATCGCAACCAAGGCGGGAATGGGTTTCTTTGGGTCCTTCAAGGGGACGAACCCGTTGGGTACCTGACTCGGATCCCCTCCGTAAAAGTTCTGAAACTGGGAGCTGTAGACGGCGTCGTAATCAGCTCTTATGCTCGACAGCAGCTCTGCTGCGTGACTGCGTTCGAATTCACTCCCTCCCGATTTCGCTTTAGCACCCAGATCATCTAAGCCACTACGAAGCCCCACTCTCACGCGTACACCGATGTCCGCCAACTCACTAAGAATCGAGAGATTTTGGTCAAATACTAACATCCTACGACCAACCTCTTGGTTCACCTCTTTGTTGATTTCAGCACCGACGTGCTTTCGAGCA
>JASHQD010000420.1 GCA_030037755.1 Terriglobia bacterium | reverse complement strand
GAGCGGGGTCATGTTGATATGTTACATACCAACCGGTCTGTATGCGCTAGCGTGGCATCGCGATCGGGTGGATTGTTTCAAACTGCGTCATGAAAAGGAGAATGAACGATGACAAACATCCGAGTGTCGCGCCGTAATCTGCTCCGAACGGGAGCCTGCGCTCTGGCTGGCGCCGTGACTCTGCCGCGACCGGCAAGTGCCGGCGCATCGGGAGGGCAGAACGTAACGAACCGGGATGTCATCCGGGAGTGGTACGCAGCCTGGGAGAAGAAAGACTGGGGCCCCGTGGATCGCCTGCTCGCCGATAATTTTACCTTTTCGAGCGCGAACGGCGATGACCATATCAGTAAGAGCACCTTCAAGACGCGATGCTGGGAAACACAGATCGACTTCATCAAACGGTTTGACTTGGAGCGGATCGCCACGGGCACGGACGATGCTTTTGTGAAGTATCTCTGCCACACCAAGAACGGTAAATCATTCCGGAACGTTGAGTATCTCCGAATCAGAAATGGAAAGTTGGAATCCATTGAGTGTTATTTCGGCGCGCAATCCAGCTTTCCGTCGGCAGTGAGCACTGGGCGGACCTAACAAGGGACAAGTATTGACAGAACGGCGACCCTGAGGGGCAGGCTGGCGAGTCTGAGTCAGGAGGAAAACGATGAACCGAAGGTTGGGAGTGGTAGCTGCTCTAAGTTTCTCTCTGATCCTGGGACTTAAGGGAATGAAGCAAGGGCAGGCGCGTGCGCCCAAAACACCGTACCCGACGATGGCGCCGCTCGATCAGTACCTCATACCAGACCGAAATGCCGAGATTGCCCTGGCGCGAAGCGCGGCACCCGATGCCATATCGGGCGATGCGACGGTTCTGGTCCTCGGACGCCACGGCTACGAAACTGCCGTCCAAGGGAAGAACGGTTTTGTATGCGTTGTCGAGAGAGGGTGGATGTCGCCTCCCGACGCTCCGGAGTTTTGGAACCCCAAGCTTCGAGGCCCGGTCTGTTTCAATCCGCCGGCCGCGCGATCCGTTTTGCCCGCGACTTACAAAAGAACGGAGATGGCATTAGCGGGGCGAACCGAGGCTGAGATCATCGCGGGCAACAAGGCGGCGTTCGAAAAAGGTGAACTGCCGCCGCTCGAACCCGGCGCGATGAGTTACATGATGTCGAAGGGCGCTTATCTCACCGATGCCGATGATCACAACCTGGCCCACTTGATGTTCTATGCGCCTCCCCTCGACGGCAAGACCTGGGGTGCCGATCTTCCGAAATCACCGGTCATGCTGAATCCGCAATTCAAAGGCGCTCAACCCATCGACGTGTTCGTCGTTCCCGTGGGCAGGTGGTCAGACGGATCCGCCGCTCCGGTGATGTAGGACCTTCAATGAGAAGCGGTGCACTTGTCAGCCTCGCGTCGGGTCCGGAGGAAAGTCGAAACCAGAGAGCAATGCGAGGGTTCCATCATGAGCATCCGTGAGATTCAGGATCAGAAGGCTGTTGCCCGTGAGATGTTTGTTGAGCAATCAGCTCACGCTGATGCGGACGATTCGGTTAGTCCACGGCGGGAGGATGCTGCAAACCGCATCCGAGTTTCGCGCCCACGAATCGCGTTCAAGGCGAAGGGTAGATTCATTCTCCTCGATTTAGCCGAGATAGTGGCCGTGCAAGCGGAGGGTAACTACGTTTTGTTGCGACACCGGGCCAATCCCTATCTGCTGCGCGAGACCCTTTCGTCCATGGCGGAGAAGCTCAAGCCTTACGGTTTTATTCGCATCCACCGCTCGGTCGTCGTGAATATTTCGGCGGTGGAGGAGATCCAACCCTTGCCGACGGGAGAGTTCAGCCTGCGTGTAAGAGGCGGGAAGGAATACTTGGTGACCCGCACGTACAAGGATAACCTCAGGGCTCTGGCTCAACTGTGGGTAGGCTCAGAGCGCCTTCCCTGCTAGCGAGCTACAACTACCACGTTGAGTTCTTGTACCAGCGCAGGACTCGAAGCGCGCGCAGTGTGTTCCACCGGCTCGCCCTGCCCACGGTGGTTTCCATCTCCAGCGGAAGATGTTCGGCATGGAGAACGTTGAGCGGCCAGCGGCCGTTCTGGTGCCGACGCTTCATCACGATTTCGATCGCCTCACGGACGCGGCTGTCAGGTTTGATTCCTGCGTTTCGCAGATAATCGAGCCCGCGCAACACGTCGTAGTGCCAGAATGTGGGAAACGAGAAGCGGAGCCAGCGTTCGTCGATGATTTCGCCGGCGCGAAGCGACCGGAAGAGTCCGCGCTCCAGCACATAGTTCTCGGCCCTCCGGCGGGCTCTGGTGACCGCCGCCGATTTGCGTCCCGATCGTTCGTATTCGAGCAGTCCTTCGAGCACGCAGATGGTGGTATGGAACGACGAGCGCCGGCTTTTGGGACGCTTGGGGGACGCCAAAACCGCTTCGCAGTTCCAGCCGCCGTCTTCCAGTTGCTGGCCCAGCAGTAGCCTGACCAGTGTGTCGTTCGGTCTGTTGAAATACGCGCCGATTCCGAGGATTCTGCCGTTGATACACGGCTCGGTTTCGCCTTCAAGGTAAGGCCGGTTGCTGTGCCGCTTAAACACCAGCCGCTCGACCCGGGCGATCATTTTTCGGGCCTGGTAGCTCGCGGGGTCGAGACCGAGCTCCATCAGAACGACGAGACTGTAGAGGGTGGTCAGGTCCTCGTTCGGCCCGCCCCAGTAGCCGCCCGGGGATTGGAGGGCGAGAAGCCTGGCGCCCCAGCCCTCGCTGGCGACGCGACCGCGCTCGGCCGCGACAGCGCCCGGGGCCTCGCCGGTGAGGTCCCGCATCACCTGCCAGCGGATGGCGGGATCGGAGTCGAGCAGCCATTTCAGGTGCGCGGGCCGGGCCGCGTAATCGTCTGGACGCATTTGTTTCTTCATAGCAAATAGTATGGGGTTTCGACCAGGCGAACCGCGTCAGGATAGCCTTTTCACTTGCGGAGCCCCGTCGGTGCTACCGACAACCAGCCCACGCTTACGCGGAAGCCGAGGCGCTCAGCTCCGGTAGATGTTGGCGTCGAGGAACTCGTTCCTGAATTTTCCCTGCGGGTCGTAATGCTCAAGCAGCGCAAGGTACTCCGGCATTTTTTCGTAAGAATTCCGCAGATGGGACGGCGGTAGGGTAAAGAGCTTCGCCCAATGTGGCCGCGGGTCGAAAGGCGACAGCTTCTCCTCGAGCTTCGGCAGAATATTCCTGACCGCCGCCCATTCGGGTTTCCACGTGAAGTGGATGGTCATGGACTGACGTTTATAGCAGGGGCTCATCCAGAGATCGTCCGCTTCAATCGTGCGCAGCTCGGTGACCAGGAGATGCGGCGTCACCTCGTCCCGAAGCTCCTCGACCGCGAGAATCGCCTCGTAACCTTTTTGGCGAGGGACGAAGTACTCCGTTTGCAATTCAGCGCCGCTGCTGGGCACAAAGTCCGGACGGAAGTGCGGCAGGCGCTCATACCACGGTCCCGGAACGCCCATCTGTTCTGTGCAACTGTCGGCCGGATGGCCTTCTACCGGATGAAGTTTTCTGGTGGCGCGACTTGCGCCAAAGAACTCGGCGGCGGGCTCTGTCGAGTTTCCGGGCCCGACGCGCGTCTTGACCCATGCTTGCGTGATGCGATGCTTTTGCCAATCGGTGAAGAGGCTGACGCTGTAGCCGCTCCCGAAGATTTCATCAAGGTGGGTTTCCAGCTGGGCCATGGGGAGGTTCTCATAGACGACTTGCCTCATCTGAAACGTGGGCTCGACGTCCAGCGTGAGCTTGGTCACGATGCCGATCCCTCCGAGATGGACAGCGGTCCCGGGGAACCGGTCGCCTTCCCGTTCTCGCGACAGGCGGACGAGGTCGCCGCCGGCCGTGACGACCTCCATGGCGGAGACAGCCGTGGTCAGGTTCCCGTTAGTGTTGCCTGAGCCGTGCGTGGCTGTCGCGCAGGCGCCGCCGACCGAAATGTGCGGCAGGGAAGCCAGGTTGTGCAGCGCAAAGCCCTGCCTGTCAAGATATGGGCAAAGCTGCGCGTAGGTCACGCCGCCGCCCACGGTAACCGTGCGCGAGCTCGGATCTACCGCCATCTGGTTCAGGGATTTCAGCGAGAGCTGGTCGCCGGCGCTGTCGGCGATTGAATTGAACGCATGACGAGCGCCGAGAGCTTTAATCCTGCCGCTCCGCTTCACGATCTCCCGGACGTCCTCGACGCTCCTGGCAACCTCCAGCCGCCTTGCGCGGTAGGTATAGTTGCCAGCCCAATTTGTACGCATCGCGCTTTGCTGCTCGCCAAGCGCGAAACCCGGCAGGACGGTGCCCGCGACGAGTGCGCCCGACGCTTTCAAGAACTGCCTCTTGTTCATATGCCATCCGAAAGCTTTGATCATAACATCGTGGCCCATCGCACTGCCGCCCGTCCGCGCACCCTTCGCCACCCTGTCGCAGACCCGCTCGCGTGATTCACGACTTCTCCGGGCTGGAGCGGGGCGCGCGGGCGAGTTGAGCTGGGAGGCCCCCAAGCAAACGCACAGGGCATGTCAGAAGACCGTCCGGAAAGACATTTCAAAAAGAATTCATAAAGACATTCGAAAAAGAATCCATGCGCCAGCTAACCTTTGCTCACTGGCATAGTCTAACTATGCGAAGAGGACCTGAAATGCATCGAAACGAGATCCCGCCCGGCACGCTTTACCTGTTGATTCTCAAAGCCCTGGCACGAAGCGGGGAACTGCACGGCTTTGAGATCGCCCGCTGGATTGAGCAGGTATCCGACGACGTTCTGCAAGTCGAGGAAGGCTCGCTCTATCCCGCGCTCCAACGCATGCTGATCCGAGGCTGGGTCAAGGCAAAGTGGGGAGTGACGGCGGGGAATCGCCGGGCGCGCTACTACCGGCTGACGACGCTCGGCCGCGAACAGTTGGAAGTGGAAGTCTCCGAATTCAATCGCGTCGTCGCGGCTATCACGCGGGCAATCCAGACGGCTTGAGAACAGTGACGAGTGACACGTTGCGAGTGACAAGCACGGAGTGGCAGGGCAATTCAAATGGTCGATGCAATGGATTGGTTAACTCGATTTGGCAGACGGATCTTGATGCTGTGGCGGGGTAGCAGATTCGATGCCGATCTCGAACAAGAGATGCGGCTGCATCAGGAATTGCGCGCGCAGGAACAGGTCGAGCGTGGCCTTTCGCCCGAAGAGGCGCACTACGCCGCCGAGCGGCGTTTCGGTAACAGGCTTGTGCTGCGAGAGGAGAGCCGCGACATGTGGAATTGGAACTGGCTCGAGACATTCCTTCAGGACATTCGATACGGTTTGCGCACGCTTGCGAAGTCGCCCGGGTTCGCTGTTGTCGCGCTCCTCACGCTGGCCCTGGGCATCGGCGCGAATGCCGCTATTTTCCAGCTCGTCGACGCGGTCCGGCTTCGAACCTTGCCCGTGAAAGATCCCCAAAGCCTGGCCATCGTCCATCTGAAGAGAGATTTCTGGGTGAGCGGCAACTTCAACGGTCCCTATGCCGAATTGACTTATCCCCTGTGGCAGCAGATTCGGCAGCAACAGCAGGCGTTTTCCTCGATCGCCGTCTGGAGTAGCGACCAGACAAATCTGGCTACCGGCGGCGAGATGGATATTGCCCACGACATCTGGGTCAGCGGTGACTTCTTCACCGTCCTTGGCGTGCAGCCCTTTCTCGGCCGCTTGATTTCGCTGGGTGACGACCAGCCAGGTTGCGCGGGCGGCGTGGACCTGAGCTATGCCTTCTGGCAGCGGCGATACGGCGGCGCCGCTTCGGCGATCGGGCAGACGGTCACGCTCGATGGCCACCCGTTTCCCATCGTGGGGGTCACGCCGCCCGGATTCTACGGCGTCTCGGTCGGCGACCGGTTTGACCTGGCAGTTCCGGTCTGCGCGGATGCCACCGTCTATGGCGAGTACAGCCGGATAACCAGCCCGGATGCCCGCCACGACTGGTGGCTGGCGATGATCGGACGGCTGAATCCCGGCTGGTCGCTCGATCGCGCCACGGCGCAGCTTGCAGCGATCTCTCCCGGTGCGCTCCAGGCAACGATTCCGCCCCAATATGACGCCGACCATGTCAAGCATTACCTCAGCTACAAGCTCGAAGCGCTGCCCGCCGCCAATGGCTTTTCAAACTTGCGGCAGAGCAGTTCGACCTCGCTCTGGCTGCTCCTGGGTCTCTCCGGGCTGGTTCTTTTGATCGCCTGCGCCAATCTCGCGAACTTGATGCTGGCGCGGGCGAGTACGCGCGGTCCCGAAATCGCCGTGCGGCTTGCCCTGGGCGCCTCGCGCGGCCGACTTATCCGGCAACTGCTTTCTGAGAGCGCATTGCTCGCCGTTGCCGGCGCGCTGTGCGGAGGCATTCTGGCCGCCACACTCAGCCGGTCTCTCGTCGCGTTCATCAGCACTCCGAATAGCTCCGTTTTTCTCGATATGCACGCGGACTGGCGCGTCCTAGGATTCGTGGCTGGGCTGGCAATCCTGACCACGCTTCTCTTTGGCCTGGCGCCTGCCTTGCGCTCCGGAAGCGCGCCCCCCGGCTCGGTCCTGAAAACGGCGGGCCGGGGAATGACTTCCGGGCGCGAGCGTTTCCGGCTGCAGCGCATTCTGGTGGCGGCGCAAGTGGCGCTTTCGCTGGTGCTGCTCGCCGGAGCCTTGCTCTTCGCGCGCAGCCTCTTGAACTTGATGACGCGCCCTCTGGGATTACAGCAGGATGGGGTCCTGGTCGCAAATGTCGCTTTTCAACGGTTGAATTTGCCTGAGGCGCGCCGGAGTTCATTCGTTGCAGAGTTGCTCGATAGCATCCGCGCGGTGCCGGGCGTAGCCGCCGCCGCAGCTTCGAACCGTTCTCCGGTGAATGGAAACTCGTCAAACACCGAAATCCTCGCCGAAAACGATATCACCGGCGGGCAGTCTTGGGAGGATCGCGTCAGCCCAGGGTATTTCCAAACTACGGAGATACCCTTTCTTGCCGGCCGCGATTTCAGCCCGAACGACTCGGCCGATTCGCCCAAGGTTGTCATCGTGAATCTGGTGTTCGTGAAGAAGTTCCTTTCCCCGTCGAAAAATCCCGTTGGCCAGCAGTTTCGCCTCGATGCGCCCCCGGGGATGCCGAAACCGTACTATAGCGTGGTCGGAGTCGTCGGGGACTCGGTTTACAACGATATGCACGAGCAGTTTGTGCCCATCGTCTATTTTCCGCGCGCCCAGGACGAACACCCGAACATTTACGTCACATTTCTGATTCGCTCGCGAGTGAGCAGCGCGAGCCTGGCCAACGGCGTCAAGCACGCGATTACCGGTGCGAACCCGGAAGTCGACGTCCAGTTTGTCGTGCTGCGGACGCAGCTTCGCGACTCTCTGGTTCAGGATGAATTGATGGCGACGCTTTGCGGATTCTTCGGCGGGCTGGCCGTGCTGCTGGCCGCGCTCGGACTCTACGGCGTCATTTCGTACACGGTCGCTCAGCGCACCAACGAAATCGGAATCCGCATGGCGCTGGGCGCGCAGCGCTCGGGCATTGTCGGGCTGGTCCTGCGCGAAGTCGCAGTGCTGATCGGGATCGGGATCGCGATTGGCGCGGGCCTGGCGCTCGGCGGCGGCCGAGCTGCCAGCTCCCTGCTTTACGGCCTCAAAGCAAACGACCCGTTGACGCTTGCCCTGGCCGTCATGCTGCTTGCGGCGATTGGCCTTGCGGCCATCTTCGTGCCAGCGCGCCGCGCCTCACGCCTTGACCCGATGGTTGCCCTGAGATACGAGTAGTCCGCGATCTGGACGGTGTCAGTCCTGGGACGATCTGCACACGAACTCCGCGAGGGGGAGGGCTGCTGCGTCTCGCCGGACGGGGTACGCATCGCTTTCAGCTCAGTCGAAGAAGCTCTACAGTCGGCCCGGGCACTCTGGATCATGGACAGGGACAACCCGCAAAGAGTCCCCGCCCTTAGAGAAGATAAATGGCTCAATTTTCTGCATCGGGCGCAGGACGGGCAATAAATAATGGAATTTAAAATGAGATGTTTGCAAAGAACTCCAGACGGCTACAGTTTTTCTGCTTGCCTTCCTGCCTCGTGATGCCGCTCTGATGCCAACCTGTTGGCACTCCGCCAACTCACCGACACACGGGCCAGCGCAGACGCTCTCCTCCATGACCACGCGGCGTCTTTAGGGACTTACGGGTCAATCGCTTAGCTGGGACCCGCGGTTTCTTGGCAAATGGCACGAGGAGTGCCCCAGCCGGGCCTTCGGCCAGCCCCCGCTAACGGGAGCTGGGATCTCCAACCTGTTCGACTACGCTTGCTTTCTAGACGGATTCGGCTATGAATGTTCGGCACCTCGGGACCGTCGTCCTGGTGTGGCCGGGGCTTCTTGTTGTTACGGCTGCGGCGCACCCACAGGACGAGCACCGAAACACTTGGTGGGCCTGACAGCCACGAGACAGCTCAAGGCCCTCACGGGACCTGTTCGGCGACTGGGATGGCGAAAGGGCACGCCTCCTAAAACGCGGGGTGCGATTCGATTTTCAATACCTAAGCGATTCGTTGTGGAACGCCGACAGCCACCAGAAAGACCGCTTCGACAGCTGGAATCGTTTTCGTTGGACGGCGGACATTCATTCCGGGCAACTGACCGGCCAGCAAGACCTGTATTTCCATGCCACAGCCCTTTGGCAGGCTGGAGGCAACCGCGCAGCTTATCTGGGCCTGGCTAACCGGCCCCAGCGGCATGTCGAGCGAGATCCGCCGGGGTGGAGCGGCCGAAGAACGTTGACTCCTGGCTGCGAGCCGAGCTTTGTGAACCTGAATACGCGGCGTAAGCCGCTATCGAGGCAGGCTGGTGAAGGCGTTCCGGACGCGCTGACCGGGACTCTTCAGCCAGCCTCCTCAGGGAGGTAGACGATGGCAAAGAGTGCCAGTTCGTAGGCGCGGAATATGCGGTACACGATACTCGGAAGCACTGACCTCAAGGTCGCACGCCTGTGTTCTTGGAACCATGACGTTCGGTAAGCAGACCGATGAGGAGATGAAAAGCATGGGTCTAAAAACCATCTTAGTCACCATTGTCGCAGTGCTCGTTACAGCAGTAGGCCTTGCTCAATCCCCCCTCCAGGAACCCACCATCGGCGAGTTGCAGAAGCAACTGGAAGAGATGCGCTCGCAGATGGCCAAAATGCAGGATCGAATTGCGGAGTTGGAGGCCGCCAAAGGGATCGCGGCGACGAGCTACGGCCTGGGAGCGGGCAGGGGGACCGCAGCGACGAGCTCCAGTGCTGATCCGGCCCTTCCTCAGAGCCAGAGTCCTCCGGCACAGGCCTTTCTGTCGCAATCCAACGAGACGAAGGCCCCCGAAGAACCGGCATCATTCCGTTACAAGGGGCTCAGCTTGACTCCGGGCGGCTTTCTGGAAGGAACAATGCTGGTCCGTACTCGCAATGAAAACGCAGATATTGCGAACAACTATTCAGCGGTTCCATTAAATGGATCATCGAACGCAAAACTGAGCGAGTTCCGCGGGACCGCGCGTAACTCCGAGTTCTCACTGCTGGTCCAGGGCGCAGTGGGGAGCACAAAGCTGACAGGATATGTCGAAACCGATTTTCTCGGCGCGGCGCCGACTGCCAACTACGTTGAATCCAATTCCTGGACGCCTCGCCTCAGACAACTCTGGGTTCAACTCGATTGGCCTTCAGGATGGACTATCACCAGCGGTCAGACGTGGTCCCTTCTCACTCCAAACGAGCACGGCATTGCAACCTTGGCCGAACTGAGACCTGGTACCGAGGACGGTCAGTACGTCGTTGGCTTCACCTGGACGCGGCAGAGGGCACTTCGCGTAACGAAGAATTTCAACGACAAGGTCTGGGGGGCTTTTGCACTTGAGAGCCCAGAGACTACATATTCGGCGGCGTTCGTGCCTGCGAACATCATGGGGCTGAACACCAGCCCGAATGCTGCAACGGGTGTTAACCTTCTGCCCTTTCTGGCGAATTACAGCAACGGTTTCTCCACGCCCCTAGCTCCTGATCTTCTGGCGAAGGTCGCGTTTGAGCCAGGCTGGGGACACTTCGAGATCAAAGCCGTGGGCCGTTTCTTCCGCGATCGGATCGCATCAACCGAAACAACGAGTGGCCATACGGATGTCACCGGAGGCTATGGCGTGGGGTTTGGCGCGCTAATGCCGTTTGTGAACAGAAAATTGGACGTATCTCTGGAAGGCCTTTTGGGGCAAGGCATCGGACGCTATGGCTCTTCGGGACTGCCGGACGCTACCCTGAATCCGACAACTGGGGAGCTGCGTCCTTTGCGCGAAGCCAGGATCATGGGAGGGCTCGTGTACCACCGCACCAGCCGCCTTGATTTGTACACATACGGCGGGGATGAGTACGCGGCCCGGTATGCATTCGTCTCACCGACTGGGACCGCGGCGGGTTACGGTTCTCCGCTGGTCAGCTACGCAGACTGCACAAACGAGGTAGCGCTGAATTCCTGCGGCGGTGCGAATCGCAACATCTATGAAGCGACGGCGGGCTACTGGTATCGCCTCTTTCAAGGCCAGTTCGGCAGGATCGAACAGGGGAACCAGATCGCGTACATACATCGCGACCTATGGAGCGGTATAGGCAGAGCGCCCCAAGGTAGCGATCTCGTGGCCTTCACGACACTCCGGTTCTACCTGCCTTAGCTTCGCCGGGCGAGAGTGTGTGGTCCGGGCAGCTTTTGCGGGGCAAAGACGTGGGTCGCGTTGACGGTGACGAGATCAAAAAAGGGGAGAGTATTATGAATCGACGCAACTTCGCTTTGCTGGGAATCGCCGCTGCCTCAGCGGCTCTGTCGAAGAAGAGTTCGGCGCAGGAGCCCACTCCTAGCCGACTTGAAGAGGTGCTGCCGTCTTCGGGAATTCCCGCGAAGCCCTGTTCTGAGCTTCCGCTATCGCCGGCTCCACCATCTATGCCGATGACCGAGAAGCTATTTCCGGGGTTCCGGGCCGCGACGCTGGAGACTTCGGGCGCCAAGATCCGCGTCCTCACCAAGGGCAGCGGTAAAGCTCTCCTCCTCCTGCATGGACATCCGGAGACGATGGTGGCATGGCACAAGATTGCATCGAGGCTGGCGGAGAGCTACCAAGTAGTCCTCACGGATTTGCGAGGCTACGGCGACTCCAGCAGACCCGAGGGCGGCGATGACCACGCCAACTATTCGTTCCGCGCGATGGCCCAGGATCAGATCGAGGTCATGCACCAATTGGGACACGACCGTTTCTTCTTAGCGGGTCATGATCGAGGAGCCAGGGTTGCCCATCGGCTCTGCCTCGATCACCCGAACGTGGTCGAAAAAGTCGCCCTTCTTGACATTGCTCCGACACTGACGATGTACCAGGACACTAGCAAGGAATTTGCGACGCGGTATGTCTGGTGGTTCTTCCAGATCCAGCCGCACCCGATGCCCGAGCACTTTATCGGTCTTGACCCGGTCTACTACTTGCGCGATCACCTCTTCGTGCAATCCAAGACGACCGGCGCAGTGACTCCCGATGCGATGGCTGAATACGCCCGCTGTTATTGTGCCCTTCAGTCGATCCATGCGGTGTGTGAGGATTATCGTGCGGGTGCATCGATCGACCTCGACATGGATCGTTCGGACGACGTGGCCGGGCGCAAGATTGTCTGCCCCGTCCATGCGCTTTGGGGCGCAAAGGGAACTGTTGGTGAACTCTGGAGTGTACTCGATACCTGGAAGGCGAAAGCATCTGGATCGGTGACGGGGCGCGCTCTTCCGTGTGGCCACCTCTTGCCCGAGGAGCAACCGGATGAGGTCTTATCAGAGTTTCGAGGGTTTTTCGCTTAGGATCGGAATCTCTGCGAGCGTGGGCGAGAGACATCAAGTCACTCCAAAAGCAAAAACTCAAATGGGGTTTAGAACCAAAGTGGGATCTCACAAAAAAGAAATACAAGGAGAATAGCTATGAACAACATACGGGAAGAAACAGACAGCCTCGGCGTAGTTGAAGTACCTGCGGACAAGCTTTGGGGTGCACAAACTCAGCGTTCGCTCGAACACTTCAGCATCGGCAAAGACCTCATGCCCCGGGAAATGATCACCGCCTACGCGATTTTGAAGAAGGGCGCAGCCAACGCCAATTTTGCCGGGAAGCGTCTCGATCAAAAGCGTCACGACTTGATCGTTCAAGTCTGCGACGAAATCCTGGCCGGTCAGCACCACGAAATGTTTCCTTTGCACGTCTGGATGACGGGCAGCGGCACGCAGTTCAACATGAACGTGAACGAGGTGATCTCCAACCGCTGCTCCCAGATCGCCGGCACGCCGCTCGGCAGCAAAACGCCGGTTCACCCCAACGATCATGTCAACATGTCTCAGTCGTCGAATGACTCCTTCCCCTCGGCCATGAGTATCGCGGCGGCGGTTAACGTGAAGCAGCGTCTGATCCCGGCGGTTAAGCAGCTGCATGACGCGATTGCCGCAAAGGTGAAGGCGTGGGACGACATCGTCAAGATAGGCCGCACGCACATGCAGGACGCCACGCCGCTCACTCTTGGGCAAGAATGGTCCGGCTACGAAGGTGTGCTCGCGGACGATCTCGATCGCATCGAGGATGCGCTGAAGGGAGTCTATCGTCTCGCGCTCGGCGGTACGGCGGTGGGCACCGGCATCAATTCAGCGCCCGGCTTCGCCGAAGCCGCCGCGGCCGAGATCGCCAAGCTTACAAGCCTGCCCTTCGTAACGGCGCCAAACAAATTCACCGTGCAGGGCGCGCACGATGCGCTCGTACAGCTCTCAGGCACGTTACGCACGCTGGCGGTCTCACTCTACAAGATTGCCAACGACGTCCGCCTCATGTCTTGCGGCCCGCGAGCAGGTTTCGCCGAACTCAAGATTCCGGAGAACGAACCGGGCTCCTCGATCATGCCCGGCAAGGTGAACCCCACCCAGGCCGAGGCGCTGGCGATGGTCGCCGTCCAGGTGATGGCCAATGACACGGCGGTGGGATTCGGCGGCGCCGGCGGCTACCTGGAGATGAACGTTTACAAGCCCCTCATCATCTTTAACGTTACCCACTCCATCACCATCATGAGCGATTCATGCACGAATTTCCGGAAATTCCTGGTGGAAGGAACCGAACCCAATCTGAAGAAGATCAACCAGTACGTCGAAGAGTCACTCATGCTGGTTACAGCGCTTTCGCCCGTGATCGGCTATGACAAGGCCTCGAAGATCGCTCACTATGCGATGGACAATGACCTCACGCTTAGAGCCGCTGCGCTGAAACTCGGCTTCGTCACCGAAGCTGAGTTCGATCGCGTTGTCGACCCGAAGAAAATGGTCCGGCCGTACGTGGCAGCCGCTACCGCTTAGCACACGGATCGACCCGGAAAGCTCGAGCCGGCCTCTGATGTCTCGGGCCGGCTCCACTCTCCAGTTTGGCTTTGGATTGGGCGATGGCAGTTTCGAAGGGATCGTCGGGAACCGATATGACGCTGGCAGAGCGCTCCGATCTCGTCCTCGCCGTTGGCCGGCTCTTGTACGTCAACGGCGAATCCACACATCAGACTCTGGAAGCCGCCGAACGCGTGGCCAACTATCTGGGGTCTCGCGTCATGATCTTCCCGCGCTGGGGAGAGCTGGGAGCTAAAACCGAAAACGCCGCGGGCGGAATCATTTCAGCGATTGAGGCCGCTCCTTCCGGAGTGGACATGGATCGCGTGGCTTCAACTTGGCATACGGTCGAAAGCTTGTGTGGCGGTAGACTGGCTCCGGCCAACGCAGTTGAAGCCTTCAGCAGAATCGCAGAGGCACCACCCGCACCGACGTGGCTCTTTACTCTGGCGGCCGCGGTGGGCGCTGTGGCTTTGGCGGTGCTTTTCGGCGTCCGCCACGCGGCCGCAGAGGCGCTCATATTTGGTAGCGCGGCGGCTGGCGCCGTTTTGCGTCGCGCCCTGGCCCGTTACAGCACGAATGTTTTTCTGCAACCATTCAGCGCGGCGTTGGTCGCCGGCTTGGTTGGGGCGCTGGCCGTTCGGTATGACCTGAGTTCGTCGCTGCGCCTTGTCGCGGTCTGCCCGTGCATGGTGCTGGTGCCGGGCCCGCACTTTCTCAATGGCATGCTGGACCTGATCAGGGGCCGCATGAATCTCGGAGCGGCGCGGCTGATCTATGCCGCGCTGATTGTTGTGGCTATCTGCACAGGGCTGCTGCTTGGGCTCGCAGTTCTTGGCGTCTCCTTACCGGTAGACCCGGCCGGCAGGGCGGTGCCTCTTTGGCATGACGTCATTGCCGCGGGCATCGCGGTGGCTTGTTACAGTGTTTTCTTTTCGTCGCCGCTGAAGATGCTCCCCTGGCCGGTGGCGGTCGGCGCGGCGGCCCATGCTCTAAGGTGGGTCGCGCTTACCGCCTTCGGTGCGAGCGCAGTAACAGGTGCATTTCTCGCCTGTCTCATCGTTGGCGTGATCATTGCACCGGTGTCTCGCCGGTGGCGCATGCCCTTTGCGGCTATTGGCTTTGCCTCTGTAGTCTCAATGATGCCCGGGGTCTTCATGTTCAGGATGGCCAGCGGGTTCGTGCAACTAACCAGCAGCTCACAAAGGACGTGGGAGTTCATGGCAGCCACACTTGCTGACGGCTCGGTTGCCATTCTCATTATCTTGGCAATGAGCTTCGGGCTTATCGTTCCGAAGTTAATCATTGACTACGTTACTGAAAGAGCCAGCTCTTAGGCAATGAAGGAACCAGCCATGTCCACATGGGATCCGATCGCCACGCGCGTTTTCTCCCGGCCATCGGACGAAGCGCTGGTAC
>JASHQD010000419.1 GCA_030037755.1 Terriglobia bacterium | reverse complement strand
CCCACCGGGATCAAGATCTTCAACTGGCTCGGGACTATGTGGGGCGGGAAAATCCGCTACACGATACCGATGATGTTCGCGGTCGGATTCCTGTTTCAGTTCCTCATCGCCGGCCTGACCGGAATCATACAGGCTGCAGCACCCGTTGACTGGCAGCTTCACAACTCGTACTTCGTCGTGGCTCATTTCCACTATGTGATCGTCGGTGGAATCGTTTTCGCGCTCTTCGGAGCTTTCTATTACTGGTATCCCAAGATGACTGGAAGGATGCTCGACGAAAGGCTGGGCAAGTGGCACTTCTGGCTGTTTCTGATCGGCTTCCATCTCACTTTCGACTTCATGCACGTTTCCGGGGCTCTGGGAATGCCGCGTTGGATCTATACCTACGAGCCAGACCGCGGGTGGGAGATATGGAACACGATCGTGACCATTGGGGCGATTTTCCAAGGGGCGGGCGTGCTGTGCTTCGTGGCGAACCTGATCAGGTCGTACTTCAAGGGCACGCCGGCCGGAAACGATCCGTGGGACGCATGGACGCTGGAATGGTCGACCCCTTCGCCGCCACCCGCGTACAACTTCGCGGTCCAGCCCGAGGTCAAGAGCCGGCGTCCGCTTTGGGATTTAAAGCACCCCGAGGATCCGGACTGGAAATACGAATAGGGCCGACCCTTAGGCCGGCCGCGGCCGTAAGCCCTCGACGAGAGGCTATCGAATGAGCACAATGAGCGTCGCCATCCCCGAAGCTGAAAGGCCCTGGACCCTTCCTTCCAAGGGGCGCGTGGGGATGTTCTCTCTCATTACAGCCGAGTCGGCAATCTTCACGATTTTCGTGGTTGCCTATATTTTTTACATCGGAAAAAGCTTGACCGGACCGACGCCGCAACAGGTCCTGCACCTGCCCATTTTCAACACGATCTGCCTGCTCTCAAGCAGCCTCACTGTTCATCTGGCTGTGCGCGCCCTGGAAGAGGGAAGTCTCGGACGTTTCAAATTGTTATGGTTCCTGACGTTTGCCCTGGGGTCGATCTTCATCATCGGCACGGGGCGGGAATGGCATCGCCTTATCTATAACGAGGGTCTGACCATTACCACAAACCTCTTTGGCACGACCTACTACTCCCTCGTCGGGCTGCACGCCTTCCATGTGACGGTAGGCTTGGTAGGACTTGGCACGGTACTGGCTCTGGCTCTCGCCGGCAAGGTGAAACAGGAGCATGCGTACCAGACCGGCGTGCTGTCGCTTTACTGGCACTTTGTGGATGCCGTTTGGGTTGTTGTGTTTACGGTGGTTTACGTCATCGGCAGGTGATCAGCTATGTCGACCCCACAACCTGAATTCAAATACGAATCGAACGCCCGGCCCGCTGTCGATCCGCATACTTCCGAAACTGCGGCCGCGAGCGCTGACGTCGCACCCGTAATCGTCAAGATGCCCGCCCCGACTGCCTGGCCCTTCATTCTGGCTTTCGGCGTTTCTCTGATCTTCGCCGGGCTGCTGACGAGCGCCGCCGTAAGCACCCTGGGCGTGATCCTCGCAACGGCTGGCGGAGTGGGCTGGTTCTGCCAGGTTCTGCCCTTCGAACAGCACGAGAGCGCGGAGGCCAGAGCTGAGGTCGCTCCGGTCGTCACCGGTGTGCGGGAAGTTGCACGGATCAGGACGGTTCCGGAGATGCAGCGAGCCTGGCTTCCGATTGAGATATACCCGGTGTCGGCGGGTGTCAAGGGAGGACTCGCAGGAAGCGTAGCCATGGCGCTGCTCGCCGTGCTCTACGGCCTGATCAGCCACCGCAGCATCTGGTACCCCATCAACTTGCTGGCTTCAATAGTCTATGCACAACCCTTTCAGCTTTCGGAAAGGCACTTGACCTCATTCCACATTGAGCTGCTGCTGGTTGCCACGGCCATTCATCTGGTGACGTCCCTACTTGTGGGATTGCTCTACGGTGTTTTGCTGCCTATGATCCCACGACGTCCGATCCTGCTGGGCGGTTTCATCGCGCCCGTGGTGTGGACAGGATTGCTTTACACCACGCTTGGGATCATCAATCCACTGCTGAATCAAAGGATCAACTGGCTGTGGTTCGTCGCCTCCCAGATAGCCTTCGGAGTCGTGGCTGGATTCGTCGTCGCGCGTCAGGAACGTGTACGGACCCGCCAGCACATGCCACTCGCGGCACTGGCCGGCATCGAGGCGCCGGGAATCGTATTGGAAAAGGGCACAAGGAGTGAGGAGTTATGAAGCGAAGCAATCCGCCTTCGCGTGTGCTCTTGGCCGTTGCAGCAGGATTCGTCGTGGTCCTGAGCGGCTGCGACAGCTTACCTGGGCGGCCGGGCGACGATCCGGTGCCACGGCCGGACGAGGTCTTGGACTTCAACGCCCTTTATCGGGATAACTGCTCGGGCTGCCACGGAAACGGGGGCAAGGGCGGGGCCGCGATGTCTCTGGCCGATCCTGTATACCAAGCGTTGGTTGACGATGCTACGCTTCACCGGATTATTACCAACGGCCTGCCTGGCACGCTGATGACGCCCTTCGGACAGAGTGCCGGCGGCATGCTCACCGAGCAGCAAGTCGATGCCTTGGTGCACGGCATGCGCACACGTTGGGCCAACCCGAGTGCGCTGGGTGGCGCTACCCCACCACCTTATACCGCCCCCAGCCCAGGCGACGCAGCGCGCGGCGCCGACGTTTACCAGGGTTCGTGTGCGATGTGCCACGGGCCGGGCGGCCATGGTGGTGCCGTGGCGGGTTCGATCGCCGACGGCTCCTTTCTGGGCTTGGTTACGGACCAGGAGCTGCGCACGATGATCATCGTGGGAGTGCCCGGCACCGCCATGCCGGATTGGCGGAGCCATATTCCCGGACCCTTGTCATCGCAAGAAATCTCTGACGTCGTGGCTTGGCTTGGAGCGCAGCGGCCGGCGTTCCCCGGGCAACCCTACGCCTCGGGTTCGGCACCGGCGAGTGGAGGATCTCAATGAGCGGCTCGAACGAGGTATCGCGGCGAAGTGCGTTGATGAAACTCGGCATCCTGATTAATGGGGGCATCGCCGCCGTGCTCGCCGTGCCCATTGTCGGCTATCTTCTCTCGCCCTTGCGAGGAAAGGCGGGCCAGGGATACGATGCCTGGGTATCGCTCGGGCCGCTCACTCAATTCCCTGAGGGTCAAACGCGGCTGGCCAAGTTCCAGAATCCCTCAATGAGTCCCTCGGATGGCCAAACAGGGGAAATTCCGTGCTGGGTTCGACGAGTAACGGGCCAGACATTTCAGGTATTTGCGATCAACTGCGCCCACCTTGGATGCCCGGTCCGCTGGTTCGCACAGTCGGGGCTTTTCATGTGTCCATGCCACGGCGGGGTCTATTACGCCGACGGGTCGCGGGCTTCCGGCCCGCCCGAGCGCGGCTTGTTTCAGTATTCGTACAAGATCGACGGCGATCAGCTTGTGATTCACGCCGGCGAACTGCCGACTCTCGCCGCAGACGCCGGAATCGGCACGGGACGGAGGAAGCCATGCGCTGGATAGAATCCATCGGCCGATGGCTTGACCAGCGACTGCAACTCGGCGGCGTCATTCGCGACGCGGCCTTTCATCGCGTCCCGCGATCGAGCGCAAGCTGGTTGTACGTGTTTGGCAGCGCGGCTCTTACCGTATTCATTCTGCAGGTAGTCACCGGCATTTTGCTGGCCCTGCTCTACGTACCGTCCGCGGCCGAGGCTTGGAACAGCCTGCAGGCGCTCAATCATACGGTCACGCTCGGTTGGTTCGTGCGCGCCCTGCACGGTTGGGGATCGAACTTCATGGTCGCGTTGGTGCTCATTCACATGGTGCAGGTCTTTCTCTTTGGAGCCCACAAGTATCCGCGCGAATTCACATGGGTGTTGGGGATCTGCCTGCTCCTGATGACCCTCGGCATGGCTTTCACCGGCCAGGTTCTGCGATTTGATCAGGACGCCTACTGGGGCCTGGGGATCGGCGCTTCCATCATGAGTCGTGTGCCAGCCATCGGCGGCTGGCTGGTTAACCTGCTGCTGGGCGGTCCAATCATCGGGGGTAATACGCTGTCACGGTTCTTCGCGTTACACGTCTTTGTGATCCCGGGCACACTTATCGCGCTTGTCAGTTTGCATGTGTTGATGGTCTTTAAGCTCGGGATCAACGAATGGCCGATGCCTGGCCGGCTGGTGCGCCGGTCGACTTACCTTAAGGAGTATGAGCAACTTACGCGAAAGGACGGAGTGCCCTTCGTTCCCGACGCCATCTGGAAAGACATGATCTTCGCGGGTTGCATTCTGCTGGCGGTCGCCCTGTGCGCTATCGTCCTTGGACCTTTTGGACCCTCGGGCCAGCCAGACCCCACCATCATCCAGACGGTTCCCAAGCCGGACTTCTTCTTCTTGTGGTTATATGCCTTATTGTCGCTGCTGCCTCCCCAGCTCGAGACACCGGTTCTGCTGATCGCACCGGTCATCGGCATTGGCGTACTGCTGCTGCTGCCGTTCCTGTCGGGCGAGGGCGAGAAGAGCTGGCGACGCCGGCCGATCGCAGTGCTGACCGTACTGCTTGCCGCAGTCACGCTGGGAACTTTCACCAAGCTCGCGAGCTACACGCCCTGGTCGCCTAAGATGAATGCCTGGAGCGGTTTACCGGTACCGCCGCAATACCTGAAGCAGAGATCTCCCCTCGAGCGGCAAGGAGCGCTGGTATTTCAAGAGAAGCAGTGTCGCAACTGCC
>JASHQD010000418.1 GCA_030037755.1 Terriglobia bacterium | reverse complement strand
ACGCCCTGGGACGACCCTGAGATTTACGCCAAGACCTCGCCCATTAGCACGATCCGGCAAGCGCGGACTCCCACCTTGATCCAGCAGGGCAGCAACGACAAGCGCGTTCCCGTGCCTGACAGCTACGAGCTCTTCCGTGGTCTGCAGGACCAGCACGTGCCCTCGAGGCTCATCTTCTACACAGGTTTCGGGCATGGTATCAACAAGCCCAAGTCAAACCTCGCCGTGATGCGCGCCAATCTCGATTGGTTCAGCCACTACATTTGGGGCGACCCGATTCCCGATGACTCATCACTGTTGGGGTCGAGCGAAGTCAGTGAGACCGCGCCCAGCCCGAAGGCCTCGGAGCCCGGTCACTAACAGCGTCTGCTGTAGCGGCGGTGTCCTCGCCGCCGTGTCGGGGCTCCGGCATTCCTATTATCAAGCGGCGGCGAGGACACCGCCGCTACAGCAGACATCACTGTATTTGGTAATTCTCAATCGGTCAGAGATACTCCGGATTCTTCTTCCACCCGCGCACCATCGACATGAAATTGTTCCAGCCGTGCAGCGCTACCATCACCAGGTGTCCCGGAATGAAAGCGACGAATCCGCACATGGCCACGAAATGCCAGACGCGCGTCAGATGAAATCCGCCCATCAGCCAGGCGAGTCCTGAAAGTTGCACCGGACGCAGGATCACGATGCCCGTGAACACCGAGAGCGTGCCGCAAAAAACGATGGTGGTGTAGGCGAACTTCTGGAGCGCGTTGTAAGCCTCCGTCTGCTTCGGCTCAGGACCGA
This sequence comes from Terriglobia bacterium, assembly GCA_030037755.1. Lineage (GTDB taxonomy): Bacteria > Acidobacteriota > Terriglobia > UBA7540 > UBA7540 > Gp13-AA77. The sequence continues at coordinate 7,165 of JASHQD010000418.1, read as the reverse complement.
AGAAGAAGTAGTGGCGCACCATCGGCCACACGCCGGGAATGTCGCGGGGACGAAAGAGCATGGTCCGGTACTCGCCGCTCGCGATGAGATAGCCGACGTAAATCAGCCCCGTCGCCGTGAATACCCACATAAACGTGTAGTGCCACTCGAGCGCGCCGCCCAACCATCCGCCCAGCGTGATCGCGTCGGGAATCTTCAGCAGTCTGTGCTCGGGAATCCGCGCGCCGAAGCTGGGAAAGGCGATGAAGATGCGCCATCCACTCGCGATCATAATGCCCAGTGCGACGGCGTTCAGCCAGTGGCAGAATCGGACCACGGCAGAGTGCTCGTAGGCGGATACGAAAGTTCCTGCCGCGGCTTCTTCGGGTGGTGCCGCTTCGGTTGGCGCGGCCGGAGCGGCAGCCAATGCCCCCATTGATGAACTTGCGGGCACCTGCGGCGGACTCGCGGGTTCGGGCTGCGTCGCCTTCGAGGGTGGAGCCGGTGCGCGAGCGATGGCCTCGGAAGCGGAACGGGCGTCAGGGGGAAGGGGCTTCTCGCCGTTGCTTTCCCCAGCCAATGACTGCTCAGGCTCGTCGTTGCTCTTCACTTCGGACTCCCGTTCGAATCGGAGGTCATCGCGATGTTCTTTCACCCGCAGCGGATCAAATGTCCGCGTACGTGCTATAGCCCTGATCACCCCAATAGCTGCGCCGCGTGAGAACATTGGTGACCTTGAACGATGTGAGGTACTTCGCCGACTTGTAACCAATCTTCGTGGGCAGCGACCAGCGCAGCGGTGCGCCGTGGCCCGCCTGCAAGGGCTTGCCGTACATTTCGTAGCAGAGCAGCGACTGCGGATGGGTCGCTGCCTCCATGTCGAGCGACTCGTAGTAGTCGTCGGCGCACTCCACGTAGACGAAACGCGCGTTCATGTCGGCGCCGATCAGGTTGAGAAAATCGCTCATACGCGCCCCGGCGAAGTTCGCCACCAAGTCCCAGCCTTCGATGCAGACGTGGCGTGTGTTCTGGCTGATTTTCGGCAGGCGGCGGATATCGTCGAGCGAGTAGTTGCCGGGCCTGGTCACGAGGCCGGACACTTCGAGCAACCAGTCAGGGTCGATCTCCGGGGTGTTCGTGTCATAACTGTTGAATGCGAATTTGTCGAGCGGTGTCAGCGCGGAATCCGGATAGGTGGGCGCAAGATGGCCCCGCCTGAACAGCTTGTCTGACACCCAATCCGTGAACGCTACACCGCGGCCGAGCAGGTAATCCTGCGCCGGCGGGATCGCGAACGCTCCGAGCGCCACAAGCGGCGTAAGTTTCAGAATCTCGCGGCGCGAAACGCGCTTGAACTCTTTATTGTCAAACCGGCGTGGCAACCGTTCCTCCCTTCCCCTCTGGGGTTGGATGCAAAACTACCATGGCGGGTGCCGAATCCAGTCAACGAGCCGCCAACCTGTCAGACCGTCGCAGGACCATCCTGCTGCGACGTCGAGCGGGTGCCGGGAAGAAGTAGCAGGATCAGGACGACACCCACCAACACTGCCAGAAAGAACCCGTTCCATCGATAGAACGGCGTGGGATCGCTGAACAGGGCGATCAACGGCGCAGCCAGTGGCAGCGTGAAAGCTGCTGCAACGTACGCGGCAACATTATTGCGAAAGAAGAGGACAATGATTCCATAGCTTGCAACCAGGCCGACGACTCCAATCGCCCATGTGAACAGAAACTCCCGAACCGAGTGGGCGCCCGAGGGTCCGCGGCCGAGCACGAGCAGGGCGATAGCGAGCCAAAGCCACCATTCCCGTTGCCGCCACCCGATCATGAACAACCGGATGACGAGAGCGAGGCCGGCAAGCGAAAACACCGCGTAAAGGTAGAGGCTGGGAAGGAAGGCTGAGAGCGCAGGCGAACTTTCCGCAAAAGCGCCGTTCACAATGTCGGTCACCGGCGAGGCGAAAGCGTGAAAGTGATCGAAAAAGAGCGTGCGCAGGTTGCCGATCGCCGCCCCCACCGCGATCGCCACAACAAGTCCGATGGCCGCGTCGCGCGCCCAGATGCGGCGATCCGAAGCCCTGAAAATCCGCCAGCTGTCGGGGTAGAGTCCCACGACCAGCGAGGCAAAGACCCAGGCCACCAGCCCAACGGCGAGCGGAACCAGGATGTAACCGATGACGATAAAAAGGTCGAAAGTGCCCAAGGGCATGGATGTGGGATAGTTCTGCCGGACGAGCACCAGCGAATTCAGCTCCGAAATGGCCAATGCGATCGCCACCACGACCGCCAGGCGCCAGGTCTTGCGCCATGCCAGCCCGTCACTCCGGACTTGGATCAAGAACAGCCAGATGATCCCTGCCACGATTCCACCACCCAGGAAGACCTGGAGCCCGATCAGCGCCACGTTGGTCAGCCGGGTCTCGCTCTGCTGGCGCTCCCACGCCTCGGGCAGCTTGAAGTAGCGACGCGCACCCGTCACTTGATCTCCCGCGATGCCGACTTCGACGCGGTAGTGTTCATCGCCGACGTTCAAGGGATCACCGGTCTTCGCTTGCCACGTAAGGGTATAGTCTTCGCGGGCCTTTCGCTTCTTCGCCTCGGAGTTCTGAAGATCGAAATCAGCGAGATTGATTCCCTGGGCGGTCAGGTATTGACGGCCGAGGTCCAGCGCCTGGTCGGGCGAAAGCGACGCACCGGGCGCGTCCTCATCCAATTCGTGCACGAAATCAAAGACCTTGCCGCTCTCGACATCGACAAAGACGGTGTATTCCTCCTTCTGGAGCGGCTTGAAATAGCGGACATGCCAGAGCGCCAGTTTGCTCGCCTGCCGGCAGAGATGATCGACGTCCGGTACGGTGCGGAACTGGAGCAGATATTTCTCCGCAGCGCCGTCGACGTTGTCGTCGAGCGTGGCGACACGCTTGAACGTTTGCACGGGCACGGCACGATCGGCCAGATAGCGATCGGTGCTCGCGATCGCTTCTTCGCGGGTAACGCGAACCTTGATGCCCTTTCCGAAATGATAAGCCGGGATCGCGGCGACCCCGGCGCCGACGACGATCAGCACGCCTGCGAGGGCCACGCGCCCGCGAGCAAGAGGCTGATAATCGAGCGGCGTCTCGGCCTCTTCAATCACCTCTCTCCGCGGCGCGCGGACAATGCCCTCGGCCTGGTTCGTCAGCTCGGATTCATCGGCGAAGGTGCCGGTGCGCCAGTAAGCCACCAGCGCCACGATCATGGGGATCAGCATGATTCCGGCGGTAAGCGCGCCGGATGCGTTCAGGTAGTGATTGGGCGACCGCAGCAGCAGAAACGCGGTGTAGAGAGCGTCCACCGAGTAATGCCAGATCAGTGTGGCGATTACCCCGAAGCGCAGCATCACGAATCCGATGATGATGCCGCCCACTCCCACTTCCACGCCGCGAATGAAAAAGGGCTCATTGGGGTAGGCGGCGTGCATGAATCCCCAGTTGAACGCCGCCAGCACGATCGCCAGCGGCCAGTTCCGCAGATATTTGCGCAGAAATGGAATGGCGAAGGCGCGAAACTGCATCTCTTCGAGGACGGCCGGCAGGAAGCCGCCGAACAGAACAGCGGCCCAAGGAATGGCGGTGTTGAGGTCGTCCGTAAAGGGAACATCGCTCGGAGCCCACGCGCCCAGATGGTTGGCCACCACGTAAAAGACAGCCTGGTAGGCGAAAAAGAAAAAGGTCAGCCCCAGGCCGACGACATTGGCGATGAGGAAGGGCTTGCTGCGCACGCCCCGCCAGGTAATCGCCCGGCCCAGTGAGAGCTTTGGCGGAAACCCCTCGCGATACATGGGCTCGGCAGCCGCGACGAGCAGGAAAATGGCAACGCCGACGCCAATCGAAAGAAAAACATCGGAGACGATGCTCCGGCTCACAAAGCTGGAGTAAGGGTCGGTGGTCGGATAAGCGAACTTGGAGAGAGAAAACTCGTTCAACTGCTCGAGCAGGTAGAGCACGGCCGCGGTCGTACCGGCGATGCCTGCGAGCCGCAGCGGAACGTCGCGGTCGCGAAGCCGCAGGATCAGCCAGATGAACATGGCCACGCAGAGCGCGATCCAGAAAAACTCATCCACGGTCTGCGCGGCGTCATTCTTTGATCGCAGACGCTCGTAATCGCGCTGCCACTGCTCGGGAACCTTCACATACTCGTTGTAGCCCGATACCTGATTGCCGCTGACTCCGACCTCGACGCGGTAGCTGCCGTCGCCGAGATCGACGCTCTTCTGCTTCCAGGTGAAATCGTGATCGGTGCGTGCCGGCCGCTTGGTGGTGACCGCCTCCACAAATTCCAGATCGCCCAGATCGCGCTTCATCACGCCGCTCAGAAGATCCTCGGCGATCTTGCGGGCGGCGGGCTGATCGAGATTGGCTCCTGGCGCGGTCTCCGGAAGCTCATGATCGAACGCCACGATCTGTCCCAGCGGCGTGACGTCGGCCCGGAATTCCTCCTTCTGCACAGGCCGAAACCAACGGTGCTCCCAGCGCCACAGATGAATGGGACCGCCGGTAAGCGCGTTCATCCCGTCGATTCCCTTGGTGCGCTCCAGATACAATTTCGCGCTCTCGTCGTAGTTGAAACGGGCGGCGTGGTCGTAGCTCTTGAGATCGAACCCGCGCGCGCCCAGGAAGGCTGACGCGATCGACTGCGAATCGCCGCGGTTCACGGTGAACGTGAGGGACGCTTCGGGAAACGCACGATGGAAGTATCGGATAGCGACGGCCAGGGACGCCGCCGCCATAACGACGACGAGTGCGATGGTGCGGAAGTCAGAACGGTCGAGTCGGATAGGCATCTTTTAGTGGTCGGCTGCTGTCGGTTGTCGGTGGTCAGTTGTCGGTTATCGGTCGCTCAGCGACCTACGATCCGCTCACAACGGACCACTGACAACTAAAGTCTTCGATTCTCGGTTACTCGCCCAGCCTCTTACCCATCAACCACGCCGCTTCGCCCCTGCCGTAGTAGTCTTCGATGCGGCCCAGCCGCGCGTAGCCTCGACGCAAGTAGAAGGCCTGAGCCGTCAGATTATCCTCGGCGGTTTCCAGAAATACGGCTGTGCCGCCGTGCTGCGCAATCCACTTCTCAGCAGTGTCCATCAGCATGCTGCCAACGGCCCGGCGCCGCCACGATGGCGCCACGTCAAGGGTGATGATATGGCCCTGCTGCCGCCGGCCGCAACTGACGATTACGAATCCGGCGGTTTCGCCGGCAGGTTCTCCCGTCGCCTCCACGACCCAGGATTTCGCATCGGGTCGCCGGAGATAGCGCGCGATTTCGGCGCGAGAGTATGAAACGCCCGGCAGGAAGCAGATCTGATCAAGCTGGTGGAGAGCGTCAAGATCTGAGGCGCGATAGGGCCGGACCCGGAACTCCGTCAGGCGCGTTTTCCGCCCTTGCGCAGACGAGCCGTCGTGGTCCTCCGCCTGTTTCACAGGCTACGCCGCTCCCACGAGGCCGGTCTCGCGAAACCAGGCTTCGGTGCGGCGCATTCCCTCTTCCAGATTCACCTGCGTGCGGAACCCGAGCTTCTGCTCGATGTGAGCCTGACTGAACACGGCGGACCCGCTCACGAAGCTGACGGCTCGCAGAGCAATGGGACTCTTGTGCTTGAAGCGATAGATCAGGTTTCGCACCGCCAGTCCTGCTTTGGCGGCCGGAAGCGGGATCGAGCGCGTTCCCTTCTTACCGGCCATCTTCTCATAGGCGCTGAAGAACTCGCGCCAGGTGGTGGCGCCATCGCTCACGATGAAGGCATCGCCGAGAGCGCGATCGTCGGCGGCCGCGAGCAGGATCGCGTCCACGAGGTTGTCGATATACACGTAATTGAACGACCCTCGGCCGCCTGCGACCAGGAGAAACTTCCCCTTGAGGATCTGCTTGAAGGGAATCAGGCTCCAGTACGGCGACTTCGGCCCGTAGACGCATGACGGACGCACGATCGTGAACGGCAGGCCGCGCGCCCGGCAGAACGACCAGACCGCTTCCTCGGCGCCAAACTTCGAGTCCGAGTACGCTTCACCCGCGAGGCCCCTGGCGCTATCGTCGGTTATCACGCCGGCCGCAGGCAGTCCGAAGGCGGCGACACTGGACAGGAATACGAACCGTTTCACGGCTCCCTTGCCGCACGCTACGAGCATGTTCTCCGTGCCCGCTACGTTCGGACCCTCAAATGCCATGCGCGTATCGGCCGGCCCAACCTGGGCTGCGCAATGTATTACGACCGAGCAACCCTGCACAGCGCGGTCCAGCAGGTCCTCATCGCCGAGATCGGCCATCACCACATCAGCGCCGAGCGCGGCCAGGTCCGCGGCCCTTTCAGGCGTCCGCGCCATCGCTCGAACGGAATGTCCTTCGGATAAAAGCCGTCGCGCCACCGCCCCGCCGATGAAACCCGTGGCGCCGGTCACCAGGATTCGTTGCCCGTGAAGTTCCATTGACTAATCCCCCGAACTTCTCCCCGGCAGACTAACCATATCCGACATTCGGGACGGCGGCAACAGGCGGTCGTGGGCAGTGGTTGCATCTGGAGCGCGGGCATCCCTGCCCGCGCCCGGTTAGGGAAGGAGGACGCGGCGCTGGGCGGGCAGGATGCTCGCGCTCAAAATGACTACTCGCATCCCTTCCAACCGCAACCCGATTCCAACAGAATAGTGAATGATATGACGATCCGCCGCCATCTTGTCCGTATCGGTCTCATCACCCTGTCGTTTCTGGTGCTGCTCGTCTTTGCGGCCGTTCTGACTCTTCGCAGCGCCTGGTTTCACCGCTATGCTCTGACTCTGATCGTCGAGCGCGCAGAGCAGGCCACCGGCGCCCGGGTGGAGATCGGCGACTTCACGTTTCGCCGCGCAGGCTTGCGCATCGATTTCTACCGTGTCGCCGTTCATGGCACGGAGGCGGCGACCGCCCCGCCGCTCGTCTGGGCCGACCGCATCGGGCTTGGCTTGCGTGTCGTCTCGCTTTTCCACCGTGATATTACCCTGAATGACCTCGAAGTCGATCATCCGGTCGTCCACATGGCCGTCGACGCTCAGGGCCGTTCCAATCTGCCGCAAACCTCGAGTTCGTCTTCGAGTTCCTCGATGGCCAATGTTTTCCAGCTGGCGGTGAGATACACGGCAATCAGCAACGGGAGCGTTTATTACAACGACTCCCAGAC
>JASHQD010000417.1 GCA_030037755.1 Terriglobia bacterium | reverse complement strand
CCGCAGCGCCTGCCAGCGATACAGACTTCTCCGACTGACTCCCAGTTCGCGCGCCAACGCTCCAAAACTCTCGCAGCCCTGCATCCGATCCAAGGCCATCTGCTGAAACTCCCGCGTACGCCTTACTCGCCGTTTTCTCACTCGCAGCTCCTTTCGCTGCAAAGTGTGCCACCCCGGACTGTCTCACTTCAAGGGTTCAGTCCAGCAACTCATTGTGCCTTACCAGGCCGATCGCATTCTCCCACCCGATGAAGCGCAGGACTCCCGAGCCCCCGCGACTCTAAGCTTGACGCTTCCAAAGTTGTCATGCTAGTATTAAGCGTTGAATAATCCACCGGGTCCGCGGTGGCGCCGCCAGCCGGCGCCGCGACCCGGGTGGAAGGACCCGCGAATGGCGCTATTTCCACTCACCGTCACGCCATGGTTTCAAGGCCGACGCTCTAGCCCAGCTCATGAAGCCCACAGTTGGCGGAGCGCGCCCCAGGCGAGGGGTGGAAAAGGCCCCAGACGCCCTCCACGAAGCCGGAATATCCCCTGGAATCAAGGGGATGGAGGGCTCACGGCCCTGAAAGTGAGATCGTTGTGCCGGGAATGCTCTTCACGATTGAGAGCTACCGCTCCGTTATTCCTCGCTTGATCAGCCGTTTGCCGTCTGATCTAGCCAAGTCAAGTAAGCCAACAGTTGCAAACACGACGCCCGGCAATACAACGCAGACACCCACCGGCCTAAGCTGGAATGTCCAATCGAATCAATATCATAGCTCAAAATTGGGGGCTAGACCCAAAGCTGGAATGTCCTTTGGAATCAGCAAAACCGGGGCTACGTGGCACGGATCAAAACGGCAACCCCAAAGCTGGAATCTCCTTTGGAATCAATCAGGCCTGTTTTGCGCGTGTCACCCAAAGTCCGCGCCGAAAGCTGGAATGTCCTTTAGAATCGAAAAATTGTGCCGGAAAAAGTCGTTCTGGAACGGCGCTTCGACCAGGACTCTAGCCCGTGGAGAAGTCGCCGATCTCTTGGCAGATCATCCCGTCGGTCTCTCACGACAGGCCGACCACGGCGCCCGTCTGCGGATCGATATCGATTTCGTAGTACGCCGGACGCGTGGGCAGTCCGGGCATGGTGCTCATGGCGCCGAGCAGCGGGTAAAGGAATCCCGCGCCCACGCTGGCGCGAATGTCGCGCACCGGCACCGTGAATCCGGTGGGCCGGCCTTTCAGGGTGGGATCGTGACTGAGGCTGAGATGCGTCTTGGCCATGCACATGGGCAGCTTGTCGAACCCGCAGCGCGTGTAGACCGCGATCTTCTGCTCGGCTTCGGGCAGATACTGCACGCCCGCGCCGCCGTAAATTTCCCGGACGATCGTCTCGATTTTCTCCTTGATGCCCAGGTCGAGCGAATAGAGGAAGTGGAAATTGTGCGGCTTCTCGCACGCGGCGACCACGGCCTTGGCGAGATTGACCGCTCCGGCGCCGCCCTCGGCCCAATGATCGGACGCCTCGCTCGCGTCCGCGCCCGCACCGATCGCGATGGTACGCACCAGATCCACCTCGGCATCGGTGTCGGTGGAGAATCGGTTGACGCACACGACCACGGGAATCCCGTAGAGCCGAACGTTTTCGATCATCTTGACCATGTTGGCGCAGCCTTTCTCCACCAACTCAAGGTTCTCGGAGGTATAAGACGGATGCAGCGGCTGGCCGGCCGTGACCTTCGGCCCTCCGCCGTGCATCTTGAGCGCGCGGATGGTAGCCACCAGCACGGCGCAGTCGGGCTGCAGGCCGCTGTAACGGCACTTGATGTCGCAGAACTTCTCGAATCCGATGTCAGCGCCGAATCCGGCCTCGGTGACCACGTAACCGTCCTTGCCCACGAGCTTCAGCGCGATCTGATCCGCCACGATGGACGAATTGCCGTGCGCGATGTTGGCGAACGGACCGGCGTGAATGAACGCGGGCGTGCCTTCGAGCGTCTGCATCAGGTTCGGCATGATGGCGTCCTTCATCATGACGGTGAGCGCGCCGCCCACACCCATATCGTCGGCCGTCACGGGCTGGCCGATGCGGCTCATGCCGATCACCATGCGGCCCAGGCGCTCGCGCATGTCTTCGAGGCTGGTCGTCAGGGCCAGAACAGCCATGATCTCGCTTGCCACCGTGATGTCGAAGCCCGTGACCCGCGTGAATCCCTTTTCTTCCGCGCCCTGCCCGATGGTGATCTGGCGCAGCATGCGGTCGTTGGTGTCGATCACGCGGCGCCAGGTGATGCTTTGCGGATCGATGTCGAGGCGCGCGAAAGCGCGACGCTCTTCGGCGGTCAGATCGTTGGGATTCGTCTTATCGATGCCGACGTTGCGCAGGCGGCGCAGCATGACGCGAGAGAATCGACGCGAGCCGTCGGGCTTGGCGGGGCAGAGCCGATCGAACAGCGCGTCGTCGCTTTGGGTAGACTCATGGAACATACGCGTGTCGATGGCCGCCGCGAGCAGGTTGTTCGCCGCCGTGATCGCGTGGATGTCGCCCGTCAGGTGCAGGTTCAGATCCTCCATCGGGATCACCTGGCTGTAGCCTCCGCCGGCGGCGCCGCCCTTGATCCCGAACGTCGGGCCCTGGCTAGGCTGCCGGATACAGGTGAACACCCGTTTGTCGAGATGCGCGCCCAGTGCCTGGCTGAGTCCGACCGAGGTCGTCGTCTTGCCCTCGCCGAGCGGCGTCGGCGTGATGGCCGTCACCACGACGTATTTGCCGCGCGGCGCGTCCTTCAGACGATCGCGAATCGAGAGATGCACCTTGGCCTTGCTGCGGCCGTAGAGTTCCAGCTCGTCGGGCAGAATGCCAGCGAGGCTGGCAATGTGATCGATATCCTGCGGAGTGACCGACTGCGCGATCTCGAGGTCGCTCGGAACGTGCCTGGGTTTGTTGTTAATCATGGTGGACATTGTACAGCCTCCTCGGGCCGGGCGGCCGGCTCCTGTTCATTCACAATCAGTGTCAAGGGTGATTGCGGAATGAGGCTGTGACTTACATCACGGGGGCGCGCGCGCTGTAGCGGCGGTGTCCTCACCGCCGCATGGGCAATCACCCCTGTTCAAACCACCTGCTTCAATGCGGCGGTGGGGACACCGCCGCTACAGCTTATTTCACTAGCCTAGCCACTGCGGATGCGACGCGGTGCCGTCGAAGTCGCTGGTGGTCTTGAAGGGCTCGAACCGGCCGGTCATCGCCGGGTCGCGGGTCTTGGCCAGGAGCGCCGCCACCTCGGAGTCGCTCATGGGTTTGAATGTGCGGGCCGCTTCCAACGCCTGATTCACGCGATCCACGCTCTCGCAGCCGTTGATCACAACGGAGGTCGGCAGGTTGAGCGCATAGTGCAGGCACTCAATGGGCGTGACGACGCCGGCGCGAAGCACGTTCCCGTCGCCCATAGGTTTCATCCCCAGCACGCCGATTCCTTCGGCCACCAGCCGCGGCACCACCTGATGCCCAAAGCTGCGGAAGTGCGCGTCCATCACGTTGAGCGGCATCTGGCAGGAGTCGAAATGGAAGTGGTGCTGCTGCGCTTCGTCGAGCATGCGCAGGTGAACGATGGGGTCCTTGTGGCCCGTGAACCCGATATAGCGGATCTTGCCGGCTTGCTTGGCCGCTACGAGCGCCTCGAGAGCGCCGCCGGGCGCGAAGAAGCGGTCCGGGTCTTCCAGGCGGATGTTCTCGTGATACTGGATCAAGTCGATGTGGTCCGTCTGCAGGCGCGAGAGCGATTCATCGATCTGCTGTGCGGTCGCGGCCTTGGTGCGGCCGTCGAATTTGGTCATCAGAAACACCTTCTGACGGTAACCGTCCCTGAGCGCCTGACCCATGCGTATCTCGCTCTCGCCATCGTTATAGTCCCAGCAGTTGTCCATGAACGTGATCCCGTGATCGATCGCGTAGCGCACGATGCGGATGCTCTCCTGGGGATCGGATTGCATTCCGATGTGAAATCCGCCGAGGCCGATCGCCGAAACGCGTTCGCCCGTCTTGCCGAGAGTCCGGTAGATCATTCCACTGCCGGATTCCTGCGCCTGTCCGCCAGCCGTCGTCCCGCCTGTGCCCGCCGCCACCAGTCCTGCTGCCATCACGCCCAAAGCGTCTCGCCGGTCCATCGTTACCTCCCGCATCTGATATGGCTGTTAGATTAGCCGAGCGGCCATGGAGACGCAAAGCCGTTGCGCGGAGCGCGTGCCAGAAGCTGTGCTAGAATCCGCCGTCTATGGACATCGAATGGATCCGCCAGCACTGTCTCTCCCTGCCCCACACCACCGAGCACGTCCAATGGGGATACGATCTCGTCTTCAAGATACGCGGCAAGATGTACGCGGTCGTGCCCACCGAGCCTGCCCCCGTGCTGCTCTCGCTCAAGTGCTCGGATGAGAATTTCACCGAGCTGGTGGAGCGTCCGGGCATCATTCCGGCGCCGTATCTCGCGCGTGCCAAATGGGTGGCGCTGCAGAATGAGTGCTTGCTGTCGCGAGCCGAAGTCAAGAGGCTGCTGAGCGAATCCTACGGACTGGTGCTGGCCAAGCTGCCGCGATCCGCGCGCGAATCGCTCGGGAAGGCGCAAGGTCGAGCGGCCACGAAGGGCAAGCGTCCGAGCAGTCGACGCGAGCAATGAGCCCGCTCGGCGCCTTTCACGAATACCGCTCCGGTACGAAGTGCTGCGTCGACATCCGGGGCCGATGGTAACGCGTCGACTGGCGCGCCGGCAGGGGGACTTCGACCGGTTTCATGTCGCGATAGGGAATCTGGTTCAGGAGGTGCACGATGCAGTTCAAACGCGCACGCTTCTTGCTGTCGGCATTCACCACGTGCCATGGGCTCAGCTTGGTGTCGGTGTAGGCAAACATCACGTCTTTGGCCCGGGAGTAATCCACCCAGTGCCGCCGCGACTGAATATCCATGGCGCTCAGTTTCCAGCGCTTGATGGGGTTGTGCATGCGTTCCGCGAATCGTTTTTCCTGCTCTTCATCGCTGACCGAAAACCAGTATTTGATGAGGATGATGCCGGACCGGATGAGCATCTCCTCGAACAGCGGACACGCGCGCAGGAACTCGCGGTATTCCTCCTCGCTGCAGAAGCCCATCACGTGCTCCACTCCGGCGCGGTTGTACCAGCTTCGGTCGAACAGCACCATCTCGCCGCGCGACGGCAATTCGGCCACGTAGCGCTGAAAATACCATTGGCCGCGCTCCTGGGCGGTCGGCGTGGAGAGCGCCACCACGCGGCACACTCGCGGGTTCAGGCTCTGCGTGATCCTTTTGATCACGCCGCCCTTGCCCGCCGCGTCGCGGCCCTCGAATAGGACGCATACGCGCAGGCCCTTCATGCGCACCCACTCCTGCAGCTTGATCAACTCGAGCTGGAGGTGCGCCAGCTCGTCGACATACTTGTAGTGCTTTGGAGGCTTGTGCGGTCTGCCGCGGCCGAGCACGTGCCAAAGCTGCTCGATCTGCGCGGTTTCCCGCGCGTCGCGGAGCACTTCTCCGCCGGCTTTGCGGTCTTTTCCTTTTTTGGGCATTGGATCCCCTTTCGTTAGCGGGCCAGATTTCCGGGGTGGCGCGGGGAAGCTATTCGTATAGATTATATCAGGCTAGTACGCGGAGAGCTCGCATCTTGATCGGCGGCATGCCTTCTCGGTCGGAGAGGCAACGCCGCTTTTGATATGCTGCTTGCTGGCATGCCAATCACAAACTGGCGCTTCGGACGGTGATCCGCCAGAAATCAGGAGCTTGTTATGTCGCGCATCCCTGCACTTCTCATTTTCAGCACCGCGGCCCTGGTTGCGAGCGCAGTCCCGAAAAACGAAAACAAGCCTGTGCGAACCAATACAGGCTTGGTCTCGGGCGTGAGCGACGGGAGTGGCGTGACCGCATATCTCGGTATTCCGTTTGCCGCGCCGCCCGTGGGTTCGCTGCGCTGGCGTCCGCCACAACCGGCCGCGCACTGGGAGGGCGTCCGCGCCGCCGATCATTTCGGGGCAAGCTGCATGCAGGATGAAATCGGTTCGCGCCTCCCGTGGACCAAAGAGTTCATGACGCAGGGGCCGATCAGCGAGGACTGCCTCTTTCTGAACGTCTGGACCGCTGCCAAATCGCCGCGCGCGAAGCAGGCCGTGATGGTGTTCATTTACGGAGGCGGCTTCAGCGAGGGATCGACCGTCTGCACCGTCTACAACGGCGCGGAACTCGCCAACAAGGGAGTGGTCGTCGTCACCATGAATTACCGCGTCGGCCCACTCGGATTCCTCGTCTATCCCGAGCTCACCCAGGAGTCGGAGCACCACTCGTCAGGCAATTACGGAATATTGGACCAGATTGCCGCGCTACAGTGGGTGCAGAAGAACATCGCTGCGTTCGGCGGCGATCCCAGCCGGGTTACGATCTTCGGTCAGTCGGCAGGCGCGCTCTCGGTCGACGACCTGATGCGGTCGCCGCTGGCCGATGGCCTTTTTACGCGTGCGATCGCGGAGAGCGGTCCCGGATTGTTCCCCGAAAACCTCATGGGAGGCGCCGATGCCCTGGAAAAGCGCGAGCAACAAGGCGTGAAGTGGGCCGAATCGAAGGGGGCTCATTCGCTCGCCGATTTGCGCGCCATGCCCGCCGCGGACTTTTACAAGAACGCGCAAGGTGGGCCTGGGGTCGGCGGACCCGCGAACGACGGCTGGGTGATTCCAGCCGAGCGCCCGGGGCACGAGGTGCCGCTGGTCGTCGGCATGGTCACGGGCGACACGGCGTTTGCGAGTATGTTCGGGCCTCAAGCGCCGCCGACAGTCGAGGGCTACAAGGGCGTAGCGCAGAAGACCTACGGCGATCGCGCCGCGGCTTTCCTCGAGCTCTATCCTGTCGACAAAGACAGTGACGTACCGGCGGCCAAGGCTGCCAGCCAGATCGACCGCGGCCGCGTTTCTCTCGACATATGGTGCGAGAACCAGGTGAAACGCAGCGGAAGAGTCTACACGTACTACTTCGATCACGGCATCCCGTGGCCGGAGCATCCCGAATTCGGGGCCTTCCATAGCTCCGAGTTGCCGTATATCTTTCAAACCCTCAAAGTGATGGATCGGCCGTGGACGGCGGAGGATTTCAAGCTGTCGGAGGTGATGTCGTCATACTGGTCGAATTTCGCGAAGTCAGGCGACCCCAACGGGTCGGCCTTGCCGCAATGGCCGGGCTACGACCCTGACAGTCACACGATCATGGAATTGGGAAGTCACGTAGGACCGATTCCCGATGCCGATCCGGCGAAGGTCGCGTTTTTCGTCAGCTACTTCAAAAAGTGATCCCGGGCCGATTTCCATGAGGCCCAGGCTTCGCACCCCTATCACATCGGAGCAAACGTGAACAACAAGCGACTCTCGAATTGGTCTGTGACCCTGACCGTGATCCTGCTGGCCGCCGGCGCGCCTCTCCGTGCGCAGGCGCCGAAGGCCGACAGCACGTTCGACCTTTCCTTGCACAGTCCCGAGTCTGTCGGATTCTCTTCCCAGCGTCTCGAACGCCTTCGCGTCTTGATGCAACAGTCCATGGACCAACAACAAATAGCGGGCATGGTCACCATCCTCGCGCGCCACGGCAAAGTGGTCGACTATCGGGCCTACGGCATGAGCGACATTGCCAGCGGCGCGCCCATGCCCAAGGACGCGATTTTTCGCGACTTCTCCATGACGAAGCCGGTGGTGGGCGCGGCCATGATGATGCTCTGGGAGCAGGGCAAATGGCTCCCTGACGATCCGATCGCGAAGTACATTCCCGAGTTCGCGCACCTCAAGGTTTTCAAGAGTGTGGATGCCGACGGCAAAATGATCCTCGAGGATCCCATTCATCCGCCGACCATGAAAGAGCTGATGACGCACACCGCCGGATTCACTTACGGCATCTTTGGCGACACGCCAGTCGACAAGGCGTACCGCGCCGCGAACCTTTTCGGGTCGGCCTCACTCAAGGATTTCGTCGGCAAGCTTTCCACCCTTCCCTTGCTCTATCAACCTGGCACCGCGTGGGTCTACAGCATGTCGACGGACGTTCAGGGCTACATCGTCGAGAAGCTCTCGGGCCAGTCGCTGCCCGACTACCTCGAACAGAACATTTTCAAGCCGCTGGGCATGAAGGACGCGGGATTCTTCGTTCCCGCCGGCAAGCGGAATCGCTTCGCCACCCTCTACCGTGCTAATCAGAAAGGCGAACTGATCGTCGACAACGCACTAGGCGGCGCCTACGCCGGGCAGCCCCAAATGCCCTCGGGCGGGGGTGGAATGGTCTCGACCGCGGAAGACTATCTGCGTTTTGCGCAGATGCTGGACAATGCCGGGGAACTGAACGGCGTCCGCGTGATCTCGCCCGCGGCCGTGCACTTGATGACGTCGAATCACCTGGCACCCAGGCTGCTGACCGGCCAATTCGGGATCGGCGGGCTAAGAATGCAGCCGGGCTTCGGATGGGGCTACGATTGCGCCGTGGAGTTCGATCCGAACGAAATCGATCTGCCGGACGGACAGGGTACGTTCGACTGGGGCGGCCTCGCCGGCACGTGGTTCTGGGTCGATCCCACGAACGACATCGTCTTCGTGGGCATGATCCAGCGCGTGCTTGACGCAACCAGCCCCCCTCTTGAGTCGCTGAGCCGGTCGGCGGTGTATCAGGCACTCGTCAGGCCCGATATGTGATGGCCGTAGCGTGGGAGACTTCTGTGAGACGAAGAGACGTTCTGGTGCGGACAGGCACGACGGTGGCTGCCCTCGCAGTCGGTGGCCCGGCTGTAAAGGCGGCTGGCAATGAGGAATCCGCGCGCAAGTTGAAGATCATCGTTGCCGGCGGGCATCCGGGCGACCCCGAATACGGCTGCGGCGGCACGGTGGCTCGCTACACCAGCCTGGGCCAGCAGGTCGTCCTGCTTTACCTGAACAACGGCGAATGGCCGGCGTCGCAGGGTGGAGCGCCCGCAGCGACGCGAATGGCCGAGGCCAGCAAAGCCTGCGAGATTCTCAAGGCGCGCCCGGCCTATGCAGGACAGTTCAACGGCCATGCCGTGCTCGACATACCGCACTTTGACGATTTTCGCAGAGTCCTGGAGGCGGAACACCCGGACGTCGTCTTCACCCAGTGGCCGATCGATCATCATCGCGATCATCGCGCGACCTCGGCTCTGGCCTTCGACGCCTGGCTGCAAATGGGGAAGAAATTCGCGCTCTACTACTACGAAGTGTCCGACGGCGAAGACACGCTGCAGTTCTCACCGACGCATTACGTCGATATCACCGCTACTGAGGCCACCAAGCGCGCCGCCTGCTACGCGCATGCCTCGCAGACGCCCGACAGGTACTACGCTCTGCAGGACCAGGTGGCGAAATTCCGCGGGATTGAGGCCGGTTGCGAGCGCGCGGAGGCGTTCATCCTCCAGGTTCAAAGCCCACGCCAGCCTCTGCCAGGCGGCGTTTAAAGATCCCCGTCGCGTCGCGATCAGCAAGGGCATACAAGAGAAGTTGTCAGTTCCTTGTCCGTCAATTCTTCAAGAGACGCGTCTTCCACAAAAGCTGCTGTTCACACACGATTGAATCAAGTCCACCGGGTACGGCGACATGGTGACGAACGCTGCGCGAGTGCGTCTTATTCACTGACTTGTCGCACAAAGACCCTAAGTGATAGACTGCCGTTCGAGCTGGGGTTCGCTTCCGGTTCGATCCTGTCAGAACTGAGAACTTCGATGCCGCAGGCAGCGGGTGGAGAGAGTGTATTGCGATTCGGCCCACGCGAGGGTAGTGGGTACCCTTTCGAAATGAATCTGCGGACTGGAGAACTTCGAAAGAACGGAGTGCGCGTCAATCTCCAGGGCCAACCCTTCGAGGCCTTGGGCATGCTGGTGGAGCGCGCGCCCGACATCCTTACCCGCGATGAGATTGTGAAGCGCCTCTGGCCGGACAGCTTTGTTGAAGATCCCGAAGGCAGTGTCAACGGTGTGGTCAGGAGGATTCGGTCGGCTCTCGACGATTCCGCTAACGATCCCCAGTTCGTCGAGACCCTGCCGCGCCGCGGCTATCGCTTCATTGGGCGCGTCGCACCTCGGGGTGGGAACGGGAAAGCAGGCCCGGAGCCTCTTCCCATTGCCGTGCCGGAACGGGGGCCCATTGGTTCGCTGGCCGTGCTGCCGCTCGAGAACGAGTCGGGCGATTCGACGCAGGAGTACTATGTCGACGGCGTAACGCGCGAAGTAACCTTGAACCTGGGGCAGATTCACGGGCTCCGAGTCACATCGATGACCTCGGCCATGCTTTACAAGGGCGCGCGCAAGCGCGTATGCGAAATCGGCCGCGAGCTGAATGTCGAAGCTGTGGTTGAAGGCTCGGTGCTTCGCTTGGGGGACCGCGTCGCGGTAGGGGTCCAACTGGTCGACGCAGCTACCGAAAAACAGATCTGGACGGGAAAATACGATCGAACCTTGGATAATGTGTTGGCGATTCGAAGCGAGGTAGCGCTTGACATTGCGGCCGAGGTGCGGATCCGGCTCACGCGTGATGAAAAGATCCGGCTGGCAACGCCTCGCGTGGTCAAGCCCGAAGCGACCGATGCCTATTTCCGCGGACGCTTCTTTTGGAACCGGCGTTCTGAGGAGTCGCTGAATACGGCAATCGCCTGCTTCGAGCAAGCTCGCCGGCAGGAACCGGAGTACGCCGAGGCTTACGCGGGCATCGCGGACTGCTACAACATGCTCGCCTGGAATTCCATGCTGCCGCCCAAGGAAGCTCTACCCAAGGCGCGGGCAGCGGCCGTTCAGGCTCTCAAGATCGATAGTCAACTGGCGGAAGCGCACTCGTCTCTGGCGTTTGACCTGCTGTTTCAGGACTGGGACTGGGCGGGAGCAGAAAGGGAATTCCAGCAGTCGATCGCCCTGAACCCGAGCTACGGCGTGGTCCGGCCCTGGCTGGCCTTCGAACTGTCGGCCTTGGGACGGGAAGTGGAAGCCTTGGCGGAAGCGAAACGTGCCGTCCACCTCGACCCCGTGGCCTCCCCGATCCTGGTCAGCGCGGCACTGGTCTATTACCTCGCGCGCCAGTATGATCGCGCCATCGATCTTTGCCAGGACGTTCTGACCATGGATCCGCGCGGTTTCTTTCAGTCCTATTTGCTCCTTGGCCTCGCTCAGGAGCGCAAGGGCCTCTTTGCCGAAGCTGTCGAAACTCTGAAAACTTGCGTCCACATTTCCGAGCGCAATCCGCACATGCTGGCCGTATACGGCTATTGCCTGGGAAGATCCGGCATGGTGGGAGAGGCTATCGGGGTGATTCGGGAACTCACCGAGCTTCAGTCCCGGAAATACGTATCTCCATTCAATCTCGCCATGGTTTACGCCGGCTTGGGCCAAAAGGACGAGACCATCGAGTGGCTGAAGAAAGCGCAGGATGACCACTCGATGTGGCTCATCTTCGTAAAGTCGTACCCGATATTTGACTTCCTGCGTCCCGACCCAAGATTCAAGACCGTGGTGCGGGACATGGGATTCCCTTCCTGAGCCCCGGCACGTTCCCACGCGAAGACCGCTTTCCACTTCCCTCCGATTCATTCCTTGCCCTGCAGGCGCTTATCGCTCAACAGGTGAATTTCAGGAACCTGAACTGACCTGAACCGGCCGGATTTGCCCCTCGCGTTCTCCGGCGTTTTCAATGATTTGACCCTCCACCGCGATTCCATCCTCAAACCATCCCCGTTCCATTGATTCGCCCGGGAATGCGGCTCAAAGTGGCCCCCGTACCGTTGATGCAGCTACTGCTCACGTGGGGGAGGAAAACAAAATGACCACCGCAGAGATCGTCGCACTCGTGATCGGAGGATGGTCCCTGGTCTCGTTCTTGTTCGCCCTGGCGGCGGGCCGGATTATCCAGATCTTTCGCTGCCATTGCCCGCTCGAGTCGGCAATCTTCGCCGAGCCGCTACGGGATAGTTCCGAAGACGAGCAGGCCATAGCAGAACCGCGCGAGCATTCCGAAACGCCCAGCTCACTGTGCGCATAGAGGCTCCGGACGACCACTGACCTGGTCCGTCCGCTACAAATTCAAGGCAAACCTGGGGGAGATCATGGCTACTAATCCATCGTCGTTCGCGACCGACGTTCCATCACAGCCGTGTCTTGATTTTCGGATGTGGCGGGCCAAGGAATTCATGCGGCGCAACCTTCACCGGAGGTTCTCGCTCGATGCGGCCGCTGTGCTGGTCGGGCTCTCGTCCGGAAGATTCAGCCACTTGTTTCGGGATCAATGCGGGCAGGCCCCGGGCCAGTGGGTGAAGCTGGCCCGGCTCGAGGAAGCGGAGCGCCTTCTGCTGTCGGAGCCCGGGCTCAGCATCAAGGAGATCGCAGCCAAGGTCGGCTTGGCTCCCGGTCGCCTGGCGAACGAGTTCGGCAAGATGTACGGTCACACACCGGCGGAGTACCGCCGGCGGAAGATCGGCTTAAGGCTTGTCTGGTCTGATTCGCTCGGTCCTGCAACAGGCGAGTGACTGAGCGAGTAAGTGCTTGAGCCATTGGGTCATGGAGTGATTGGGACAATGACTCGATGGCTCAATCACTCAATCACGCAATCTCCCAATCTCTCAATGACTTAGCCTTCCATCTCCATTACATCTTGAATTCATCCCCGTTTCATTGATTCGCATCCGGCCATCGCGCAAAGTTGGTCTCGTAACGCAGGGAGCCCTGCTGAGGTTTGGAGAGGAGAGCAAAAAATGACCACCGGAGAAGTCGTCGCAGTCGTGATGGCAGGATGGTTTCTAATCTCGTTTCTCGCCGGGCTTGCTGCCGGCCGCGCGATCCAGGTCTATCGCGCCCGATGCCCACGCTTGAGGCAAATCTTCGGGCAACCACCCCGGCTGCTTTCTGAAACCGGCCTCGACGACTCGGGCGACGCGTTCGAGAGCGCGGGCATTCCCGTCTTTCTGAGCATGAAACTCGATGGACCCGGGAACTGGTCCGTACGCTACCAATCCGAGGCAATCTTTGAGGGACAACATGGCCACTAGCCCATCGTCGTTTGTAACTGCCAGCATTCCGCGGCCGATCACGGCCCGTGACCCCATCCCACCGCGGGCGGCGCGCCGGGCTTCGGCGCTATCGCTGCCGCAGGTGACCCCTTTCGACTCCCGAATCTTCTGGGCAAAGGAGATCATGCGGCGGGAGCTTAAGACGGGGATCGCGCTGACCACGGTAGCCCGAGAGGTGGGGCTCTCGGCGTCCGGGTTCATCCACCGGTTTAAGGATCTCGTCGGGGTGCCGCCCGGACAATGGCGCAAGCTGATCCGCGTGGAGAAGGCTGCCCGCCTGTTGCTCGACGAGCCCCGGCTCAGTGTGAAGGAGATCGCCGCCGAGGTCGGGTTGCCCCCGGGCCGCCTCGCGCGGGAGTTTCGCCGGCATTTTGAAGTGACACCCTTGCAGTATCGCCGCCGGGCCTGGGGTGTCGAACTCAATTGGCCGGATTTAGAGTAGAAGTACGGTTTATTCACAGCGCGACCGAGCCAGGCGTCTCATCGACGACGTCATTCCCGCGGGAATCCATGACGCCACTACCCGGGTCTGCGTTCATCTTATCCCAGGATTCTGCCCCTTTTCTGGCGGGCTGTTTTGGGCCAATCCCTTTGGCCGTTCGTTCATACAGCCGGAAAGGATTCTCGCTGTGGACTGTTGACCCTCGACTGTCGAGTCCTCTCGAGCAGCGCCATTTGCACCGCAGAGCGAGCGGGTGTATGGTACGGGTCTGTGACGTTGTTGACCAACCAACGCGATAGCGGCGCTTGCCAAGCCGTTGCAGAATCCTTAAAAACCCAGTCACAACCAAGGGTAGTTCAGGAATTCACAGGGTGATCTATGCGCGACGACACGAAAGGACGCCTGACGACTCCTCTAGTGCGTGACAGCGGAGGCTTGCGGCCCGCCACCTGGAACGAAGCGCTCGACCGCGCGGCTGCCGGATTCCGGCGCGTCAAGGAGAATTACGGCCCGCAGGCGTTCGGACTGTTCAGTTGCTCGAAGACCACCAACGAGCTGAACTTTCTGGCGCAGAAATTCGCCCGCGCGGTCATGGGCAGCAACAACATCGACAGTTGCAACCGCACTTGACACGCCCCGAGCGTCGCCGGTCTGGCGGCGGTTTTCGGAGCAGGCGGCGGAACCAGCTCGTATCGCGAGATCGAGGAGAGCGATCTCATCATCCTCTGGGGATCGAACGCGCGCGAGACTCACCCCATCTTTTTTCACCACCTGCTCAAGGGTATCCATCGCGGCGCCAGGCTCTATGTGATCGATCCGAGACGCACCAGTTCCGCGCGCTGGGCCGATGCCTGGCTTGGGCTCGACGTTGGCACCGATATCGCGCTGGCGAATGCAGTGGGACGCGAGATTATAGCTGCCGGGCTCGAGAACCGGAGCTTTGTCGCGAATGCCACGTCGGCGTTCGAGGCTTATCGCGAATCCGTGCAGTCTTATACCCTCGAGTACGCCGAGCGGATGACCGGCGTGCCTGCGGCTCTCATTCAGGAACTGGCGCACGACTACGCACGCGCCGACCGGGCGCAGCTCTGCTGGACTCTGGGGATCACTGAGCATCACAACGCCGTCGACAACGTCCTCGCGCTCATTAATCTCGCGCTGCTCACGGGACACGTCGGCCGTTACGGATCGGGCGTCAATCCGCTGCGCGGCCAGAACAACGTCCAGGGTGGCGGCGATATGGGCGCGCTGCCCGATCGCCTGCCCGGATTCCAGCACGTGGAGAACGACGAGCTGCGCGCCAAATTCGAGCGCGCCTGGGGCGTTAAGATTCCGCCCAAGCGCGGCTGGCATCTGAGCGCCATGTTCCACGCGATGGAGGAAGGCAAGCTGCGCGCCCTGTACGTGATCGGCGAGAATCCGCGGCATTCCGAAGCCGACCAGAATCGTTCCGAGCGCCTGCTGAAAAGCCTGGACTGCCTCGTGGTACAGGACATCATGCTCACGCCCACGGCCGAGCTTGCAGACGTCGTGCTGCCCGCCGCGGCCGGCTGGTGCGAGAGCGAAGGCACCGTGACCAGCAGCGAGCGCCGCGTGCAGCGCGTGCGCAAAGCGATGGATCCTCCGCATGGCGCGCGAGACGATATGGAAATCATCGGCGAACTGGCTCGACGGCTCGGATGCGATTGGGGCCGGCCGGGCGCCGAAGACGTCTGGAACGAAGTGCGGCGGTTGAGCCCGATGCACGGCGGCATGAGTTATGCGCGCCTTGAATGTATGGGCGGCATTCAGTGGCCCTGCTACGACGAATCGCATCCGGGCGAGATGTTCCTCCATAGCCGGCTGTGGCAGGAGCCGATCATCGGGCCACGCGCGCAGTTCAGCGTGGTCGAATTCGAACGGCCCGTGGACGCGCTCGATGAAGAATTCCCGCTGCGGCTGACGACCGGACGCCATCTGGAGTCGTTCAATACTGGAGTCCAGACGTCGGGTTACACGTCGCCGTTGCGCGCTCCGGAGATGCTGGGACTTTCTCCCGAAGACGGCGCGCGCTACGGCGTGAGCGACGGCGAGCGCGTCCGCATCCGATCGCGGCGCGGTGCAGCCGAGGCGCCGGTGCACTTGGACGATTCGCTGCGGCCCGGTCTCGCGTTTCTGAGCATTCACTTCCCCGATCAGGTGGCGACGAACCTGCTCACGATTGACGCCGTCGATCCGAAGTCCGGAACGGCGGAGTTTAAAGCCACCGCCGTTCGCGTCGAGAGGTTGCGGACTGCCGATGCCGAATCCAGCGCGATCGAACACGCTCCGGCGGAGTCTATGGCAGCGTTGTCTGCGCGCTGATTCCATGAGGGGCTTTGGATAATCATTTCACTCCCGTTCACGCCGGCGCCGAAGAGCGTCAGGCAGTCGATTCGGTCCTTGGGCCGCCTGCGACGCAAGGCCGAAACGGCTCGCGGCGACCCGATGGCAACGGTTACGCCGCGGCGGGCAAGGACGGAAGCGGAGCGAATCGGCATCTCCTCCTGCCGGCGCTGCACGCCATTCAGGGACGCCTGGGTTGGATCACGCCCGCGGCTCTCAATTATGCTTGCCAGAGGCTCGATCTCGCGCCGGCCGAGGCTTACGGCGTCGCGAGCTTCTATGGCCTTTTCTCCACGCAGCCTCGTCCGCTCCGAGTGCTCCACGTCTGCGACGACATCGCCTGCATGACGCGTGGCGCGGAGCAACTCTGTAGCGATCTGCAGCAGAAGCTGGGACCGGCAGGATCGCCCACGCTCGACGGCAAAGCGATTTGGTATCGCAGCCCCTGTCTCGGAATGTGCGAGCGGGCGCCAGCCGCGCTACTGTCGATTGCCGGTGAGCGGCCTTGCGAAAGAATATTGGCGCCCGCGAGCGCGACAGGTCTCACTGGAAACCTCGCGTCAGGGGAGACGAACAAGCCGGCAGAAGCGCCCGACCATTTCGATCCCGCCGTCTCAGTCCCACAAACGCGCACCGGAGACTCGTCGGGGCTGATGCTGCTCCGCCGCGTGGGACGCGCGGACGCCGAAAGCATCGACAGTTACCGCGCTCACGGCGGCTACGAGGCGCTGCGCCGCGCGCTGACGATGCGCCGGACGTGGGTGCTCCGCGAACTGGCAGCCTCGAAACTGGTGGGACGCGGTGGCGCGGCGTTTCCCATCGCCCGCAAGTGGGACCCGGCAAATCAGCCGCGGTACCTGGTGTGCAACGCCGACGAATCGGAGCCCGGGACTTTCAAGGATCGAGTGGTCATGGAAGGCGATCCCTTCTCGGTGATCGAGGCCATGACGATCGCGGGATATACCATTGGCGCCGAGAAGGGCTATCTTTACCTGCGCGGCGAGTATCCGCTGGCGGGTGAGCGGCTGTCGCACGCGATCGCCTCCGCGCGAGCGCGAGGATTCCTGGGCGACAACATTCTCGGGCGCGGCGTGCGCTTCGATATCGAGATTCGTCGCGGCGCCGGCGCTTACATCTGCGGCGA